>JAFGCN010000026.1 GCA_016932615.1 Candidatus Aenigmatarchaeota archaeon | reverse complement strand
TGTTTGTGGTGTTATTGACGGTAGTGTTTGTGGTGTTATTGACGGTAGTGTTTGTGGTGTTATTGACGGTAGTGTTTGTGGTGTTATCTTCTTCGGAGAGGGTAAGCACATACTCGCCAAGAGTCATCAGTTTGGCGCCTTGTGACTGCTTTTCCTTCGCCCATTCGATAACCTCCAGCATCGACTGGTAGTGTTCCGGGCTCACGTTTTCCCCGTCCTCGCTGAACTTCCAGTGGTGGAACATTATGATGCAGACATTAAGCCCATTGAGACTATCCTCACAGTCTTCTATGACTTCTTCTGAGCCCTTCATGACGCCTCCATTGTCCCAGTCCTCAAAATCCGCAGTAGCTGGAACGTGGAAAAGCCCTTCAGGATACTCCTCCCAGGCATGCGGCTCCTCTACTCCAGCTGAAAAGCCAGTAAAGCCATGGCTTGCACAGGCATTAAGGGTGTTTTCGTTAAACTCATGGTAGGGAGGGATAAATGTCTTTGGATTAACTCCAAGCTGGGACTGCATCAATGACACCCCCCATTCAATCCTGCTTTCTGCCTGTTCAAGGGTAATATCCTTGAACTCATTTTCTTCATGGTTGTATCCATGGAGCGCAAGCTCGACTGTCGGCTCTGATTTTATGGAGTTAAGGTAATCTCTGAAGTTTGCGTCATTAGCCAAGCTGTATCCGCTGGAGGTGTTTGGTATGACGCCGATCGTCTGGGGAATGCCGTTCTGAATCAAGGTATTGGTAAGGTTCTTTAGCGTTACATTTACCATCCATATCGGCTGGGCATCATCATCCCTGAAAATAATTACCTGGCCTTCATAAGCATATGCCGGGGCAAACAGGGAAAATGAAACCATAAGCACTAGAAGGATCCCAAAAAAACGAGGGGTTGCAATTTTCTTATCCATACTCTAAGAAGCAGGGAAAGATATATAAGGTATGCCATTTTGTAAGCAAAGAAGGATATGCTTGCATTACAACTTTTCAGTTCACATCTGCAGATAGGTCAAACCAGTTTTTTTACCACAAAGTCAAAGAGTAGTATAAACAAAACAGCAAATGAAGCGGCAACAGCTATCGGGTACTCGCCGATTCCCGCCAGCATCCCTATTCCGGCAGTTGTCCAGAGAGACGCTGCAGTAGTTATGCCTACAATCTTGTTTGACCTCTCGCCAATGATAGTCCCTGCGCCAATGAAACCAATGCCAGTTACGATGCTTGCGGCAATTCTCGCAGGGTCTGTTCCCAGGCTTATTGATGAGAGGGTAAACAGGCAGGAGCCCATCGCAACCAGCATGTGTGTTCTCATCCCTGCAGGCTTGTGGTTTCTCTCACGCTCGATGCCAATTATTCCGCCAAGGCAAATAGCAAGAAGAATTCTCGCAAATGAGATGTAAAATTCAAGCATAATATACTGGGCTATTTATATAATAAGTCAACACTATTCCCGCTTTTCCCTGCCTTCATTAAGAGTCTTCCGATTTTCGCTGGCAGAAGCGCCTGCAAGCTTCTGGTCAAACCTTTCAAGCGCCTTCACTTCGGCTTCCGCCCCACTTAAAAGCTTTTTTTCTTCCTGCAGCATACCTTCGTATGGAGAAAATTCCGACGGACGCTTCCCCTTTCGAATCAGTTTTACAAACAGCAATGCGCTAAGAAGAAAGAGAGCGCCCATAATGATGAACGCATAATGCAAAGTTAGGTAAGGAAATTCTACCGAAAAGCCCATGCCCGGTGGTAATGCTGTCAAGGAAGCCATACTGAATGCAGAGAAACAAAATACTGCCCTACTCAAATTGGATAAGCTACTAACACTAAAATAGCCAGAAGCGCAACTCTGGGGCATTAATGCCATAACATATATAATTTAGATTAAGCTTTACCTGAAAAATATCCCAAAATACTCGTCCTGCCCATAGGCCACAAAAACCTGTGCCTGAAGGGCAGAAGCCCCGTAAATAACTAGTTAAAATAGCTAGCATAATATCTAAATGGAGACCGTGAAAATCGCGATTAACGGCTTTGGAAGAATCGGCAGATGTTTCCTAAGGACGACTTTTAACGACCCTGAATTTCAGAAGAACTTTGAAGTAGTTGCAATAAACGACCTGACGGACGCAAAAACGCTTGCGCACCTCTTGAAGTATGACTCCGTACACGGCGTCCTGCAAAATAAAATCCTGGCTGAGGGGGACTGCATTGTAGTTGATGACCAGAGGATAAAAATACTGGCAGAAAAAGACCCGCTTAACCTCCCCTGGAAAGACCTAGGTGTAGATATTGTGCTCGAATCAACTGGGCTCTTCGTCACCAAGGAAGGCGCGGAAAAGCACCTTACTGCTGGTGCAAGAAAAGTCATCATCTCGGCTCCCCCAAAGGGTGACGGCGAAATAAAGCAAATTGTCCTCGGGGTAAACGAGGAAACCTATGAAGACAGCGACAGCATAATTTCAATGGCAAGCTGCACAACCAACTGCCTTGCCCCTATGGCAAACATACTTAATGATGCCTTTGAGATAGAAAACGGGTTTATGACCACCATTCACGCATACACTAACGACCAGAAGATACTTGACCTGCCCCATAAGGACTTACGGCGGGCAAGAGCTGCCGCCATGTCCATTATTCCGACAACGAGCGGTGCTGCAAAGTCAATTGGCGAGATAATACCTGCACTCAAGGGAAAGCTTGACGGAATAGCTGCAAGGGTTCCTGTCCCAGACGGAAGCCTGACCGACCTTGTGGTAAACGTCAAAAAGGAAGTTACGGCTGAAATGATAAACAACCTGTTCAAGGCAGAGACAGAGGCACTTTTTGGAATCCTGGAATATGCCGATGACCCAATAGTTAGCTCAGACATCATCGGAAATCCGCACTCCTGCATATTTGACCCAGACCTCACGAGAGTGAATGGAAGGACAATAAAGGTCGGCGGATGGTACGACAATGAGTGGGGCTATTCCAACCGGCTGAAAGACTTAATGAAGCTAATCGCATGAGGAAGGGGACAGAAAAAGTGCAGAGAAAAAATCCGCAGGTAAATAAAAGGACAGAGACAATTGCAAGAGCAATTATTTTGATTTTGCCTTTAATTATTCTTTCACACATTCATTTTGAATTCAGGCCTCTTCAGGAACTGCTTTTCCAGCAGGTGACGCTTTTGCTGAAAATTGCCGGAGTGCAGTTCGAGACATTTGGCTACACCATAAGCACCGCCAATTTTTCATCTGTCCTGGCTTTTGACTGCACAGGATGGCGGCAGCTATATCTCTTTTTTGCCCTTGTCATGCTCCCACCCGGAATAGAGGCAGCAAAAAGGGCAAAGGCGCTCTGGCTACTTATACCACTCTACATCTACAATACGTTCAGGGCATTTACTTCCATCTGGATTGGAACGGTAAACTATGAATTATTTGGATTTGTGCATTACTTCCTGTGGGAGTTCGTTTTCCTGGCCCTCATTTTTGTGTCCTGGTACTGGTGGTACCGAAACTCTGTGAAGCCGCCTAGAGGCAACAAACTCTCGAATCGGGCGCTGAAGAACAGGCAAAAGGAATAGGCCTTCTTCAAAGAGAACCGAGAAAAACTGCCTGACGAAGAGGTCCTGCTCGTCCTGCCCAATCCGACCAATCATCTGAACCACTGAATCGACAGTAGCGCCCACATAGTTAAAAATCATGGGATATAATTCAAGCAAACTCTGAAAGCTCTCTTTTGATTAGGTCCGGATTTTTATTGGATATTGTGCCTCCGAAGCCATCTGTATATTTGTTGCTGAAAATGGCAAATTGAATGTTGTGGGATCAAGAAACAACTCCTGCCCAGTCTCTATTTCCAAGAGGGCTGGCCTCTCTGAAAAGAACCCGGAAAGCAGATCTGAAGCAAGTCCCATCGACAAGCTCGCTTTATGATACTCTGGATTCCCTTGAGGAAAGTATATTTCTTGAGATAACATAAGACCCTTCCCTGCATCACTGACCTTCATTTGATAGGTTACATCCTGGTCCACCCGTCTGCCAATTGAGCTTGGCACTCTCCCTATATAAGGAATTGCCCAAGACCTGCTAATAGGGTCTCCTTGGTCACCCAGATAAAGAATGCCCCCACCAACCATTTCTCTCACCCCAAAGGGCAGAAAATGCCGTAGGGTTCCCTCCAATTCAAAACCTACACCCATAATGTAGTTACAACTGTGAAATATATATACTTTACATTAGTTATTTTTCTGCAAAGAAATTGTTATGAAGCCAATTTTTCCAGGAGTTTTAAGGGAAAACCAGAAACTATTCACAAAAGGCAAAAGCAAGGAGTACTGGGACCCCTACTCATCAAAGCCAGCAGCTGCCATTATGAAGGGGCTAAACAATTTCCCCGTCAAAGAGGGGCAGACAATACTCTACCTGGGAGCCGCCCACGGGACAACCATTTCCCATTTCTCGAACATTGTCGGCGAAAAGGGCAGAATCTACGGCGTTGAGGTTTCGGAAAAGGTGATTCCTGACCTTCTGAAAAAAGCCAGGGCTAAGCAAAACATAATCCCCCTTGTCGAAGATGCCCGCTTTCCCGAAAATTACGGCTGGATTGGCCCTGTTGACCTTGTTTACGAAGACATTGCCCAGAAAGACCAGGTTGCAATCCTGAAACGAAACGCCCAAATGTTCCTGAAAGAGGGTGGAATCGTAGTTCTTGCCCTTAAGGCAAAGGCAATCGATTCAGTCCGGAGCGTAAAGGAAATCTGCCAGGAAGCGGTCCGGGAGATGGAGGACACTTTCGAGATAATTGAAACTGTGGAGCTTGACCCTTACGAAAGAGACCATCTGTTTATTGTTGCAAAATTGAAATAACTCTGGCTTGATTTCTGCTCAAAAGAATCGCCTGGAACTAAAAAAATCTCGTTATAACCAGATTGAACAAAAGGTACAGCAAAAAGCCCAAAGCCCCTATCAGGGCAACACCTGCTGCAACAACCTTGGATAAGGAAAGATAATCGCTTTTTGATGGCTTGGTGGCAATTGTCATTATCCTTTTGCACTGGCCTAAAAACGAAACCAGCTTTCCTTTTGCGCCTTCTAGCATAATATAAACCCAACATACAATTTAAAAAGGATTTTTGGCTGCCGTTTTCCTTTTTGCTGCTTTATTTTTTGGCTTTTTAAGCGTGTTTTTTGCCTTTTTGCCAATTTTTCCCACTCCTTCGAAAACACCTCCTATCGCACTAACTACGCTGTACTCATGCTCCGGGACAAGCTCGGGCCCTCCGCTCGAAACCATTGCCTCGGCCAGGTTTCTTGTCTGGTGCTTCATGTTTGACAAAACGTTCAGGGCATCGATATAGTGGATTCCTGCTCCCTCAGGGCAGATTCCCTTCTTCACCCGGTCAAAGTGAGAGAGCTTTGCAGACCGTATCATTTTCTTGATTTTTATAACCCGTCCAGGCAAGTTTGAAACAAAAGCCGGGCTTCCATTGCCGGACTTAAGCTCCTTCAAGGAATCCTTGTAGAGCAAGACATTTGCGCTCAGTATCGCATCCAGCTTTTTGGTGGCTTCAGCGGACATTTGCACGCCATCACTGTCCATTCTCCGGTAAACCTCAGCCATTCTCCTCGAAAAATAGCCCATCCGGTCAAGGCAGTGGGCAACGGACATATGGTTTATGACTGTCTGCGCTTCCTCCTCGGAAAGCTCCATCTCAGAGATCCTCAAAAGGAACTTGTCAATGCTGTTCTTGTAGTTGGTAAGGAGCTTTTCGTTCTTTCGCGCAATCTTGTAGCTTTCCCTTGCCTTCTTCGGGTCGTGTATTGCTGACCTTACGGCAGAGATGCTCTCATCAACATACGAGGACATCTCAACAAGCTCATTTTGTGACATTATGAGCCCTACTGAAGAAGTGTTTGCGAGGGAGAAATCTATGAACTTTGGCTCGACCTCAAAAGGCGCCCGCTTTGCACCTCCTTTTGGCTCCGGAATCAGGCGCTCAGAGAGAAATACCAGAACCGAAATCAGCGGAATGAAGAGCAGGACATTTGCAACATTGAATAGCGTATGGGCCATTGCTATATGCTGCCCTACAAACGGACGCGTCCCTTCTTCAGAGCCGTAAGCCGCTGCTTCCTCCGGGCTTGAAATGGTAAAGTCGGGGCTTCCTGGAACTGCATAATCGACAAAGGAAACAAAGAAGTAAAAGACAAGAAGAATCCAGATTACACCCAGTATATTGAAAAGCGCGTGAGCAAGCGCAGTCCTTTTGGCATTGAAGCCCGCGCCGATGCTTGCAAGCATGGCAGTTATGGTAGTGCCCACATTGTCTCCAAGCACCAGCGCAACAGCGCCTACAAACCCAATCAGCCCCTGGGAGGCAAGAGCAATTGTAATTCCTATTGTGGCCGAGCTGGACTGGACAACAAGTGTAGTAATCGTGCCCACAAAAATACCCAGAAGAATCGAAGAATATGATGAGCCGTCAATCATCAAAAAAAGCCCCGTGAAAAACTCAGACTCCTTAAGCGGAGCGACGCCAAGCTTCATTAATTCCATTCCAAGAAAGAGCGCGCCCAAACCAAATATAATCTCCCCCATATACTGCCACTTTTTGCCTCTGCCGAAAAATCTGAAAAGCGCTCCCACTCCGATTATTGGAAGCCCATATTCGACAATCTTAAACGTGACAAGCCATGCCGTCACAGTCGTACCGATATTTGCGCCGAGAACCACCCCAATTGCCTGGCGAAGCGTCATCATGCCTGCCTCGACTAAGCTCACCACCATTACTGTAGTGAGACTGCTTGACTGGACAATCGCAGTTATTCCGACGCCCACTCCGACACCCATGAGCCGGTTCGAGGTAAGGTGCTCTAAAATCCGCCTGAGGCGCTTTCCCGCAACTCTCTGCAGGGACTCAGACATTATCTTCATGCCCATCAAAAAAAGCCCCAGCCCTCCAAAAACCTGGAAGAAGACCGAAACCCAGTCTAGCATACTCGCTTCCCGGCAACTATCGCCCGGGTAGAACCCTCAGTTTTATCCGCCCGCATAATTAATGGCTGTATATATATGCGAAGGAAGCGCGACGTTAAAGAAAAAATATACTCTGCAACAGTTAATAATGAGTGCGCATATAATTGCTGTGATACCTGCCTACAATGAGGAAAAGACAATTACTGAGGCCATAAGGAGAACTAAAAAACATGTGGATCGGGTCGTGGTGGTAGATGACGGCTCCATGGACAACACTGCCCTCATGGCAAAAAAAGAGGGGGCCATTGTAGTCCAGAACCCGGTTAATATGGGCGTCGGGACGTCCAAGCGGCTAGGCATCCAAAAAGCCCTTGGGCTTGGCGCAGACCTGATTGTGACGCTCGACGCAGACCTCCAGCACCAGCCGGAGGATATTCCAAGGTTTATCGAAAAACTGGGCGAGGGCTACAGCTTTGTCCTTGGGAGAAGGGACATCTCAAAGTACCCTTTCGTGAAAAAATTCGGAAATTTCGGGCTAAACATCCTAACCAATATTCTCGCAGGAACCGGCTTTCGGCTGATGGACACGGAAAGCGGCTTCAAGGCGTTCACAAGAGACGCTGCACTGAAAATGGACCTTACTGCCGAAAGGTATGCGATTGAGGCAGAAATCGCCTACGAAGTGGGGAAAAACAAGATCCCCTGCGCCACAATCGAAATCGATTCGCCCCGGTACCGCAAAGGCGTAACCGTTATGCACGGATTCCGGAATTTCTGGTTTCTTTTGGGAAAAAAGGTAAGAGATGCTTAGAAGTGTTACTAAATAGTAGTACTTAAGTATAAATAGT
The DNA here is from genome assembly GCA_016932615.1 of Candidatus Aenigmatarchaeota archaeon. NCBI lineage: Archaea > Nanobdellati > Candidatus Aenigmatarchaeota > Candidatus Aenigmatarchaeota archaeon. Next base: position 6,011 of record JAFGCN010000026.1, on the reverse strand, counting down.
CCTGCAGATATAATTATGTCAGTAATAGGAATTGATGTCGGAGCAACAAGCATCAAGGGGGGAAAGGTTTCTGAGGCAGGAGTCTCAAAATTCGAGAAAGTCCCGACAAACGCGCAGGGCAGCCAGGAAGAGGTTATGGGCCAGATTTACCGGCTTATAGAGTCCCTGAAAGATGAAGATTTGGAGGCAATCGGAATAGGATACCCCTCAATTGTCGACACAAAGACCGGGAAAGTTTACGAAACCACAAACATTCCTGCGCTTTACGAAGTGCCCCTCGGGGAAATTATCGGGGACAAATTCAAAGTGCCTGTTCTCGTCAATAATGACGCCAACTGCTGGGCTTTAGGCGAGCACTACTATGGAAAGGGCCAGGGATACGAAAACCTGGTTGCACTCACTATCGGCTCCGGCCTTGGCGGGGGCGTTATAGCCAACGGAAAACTTATCGCAGGGAATAACTGCGGTGCAGGTGAATTCGGGGAAATGCCTTACCTTGACGCGCGCCTCCAGGATTACTGTTCGGCAGAGTTTTTCAGAAAGCAGGGCTTGAATCCCGAGGAGGTGTTTTCTGCAGCAAAATCTGGCGACGAGAAGGCGATTAAGCTTGTCGAGGAGTTCGGGTACCACCTGGGAAAGGGCCTTGCAATGGTGGTAAACTCTGTTGACCCAGAACTGATTGTTCTTGGGGGCTCTATTGCAAATAATTATGCGGCGTTCGAAAAAGCCATGTGGGAATCCCTTGAAGAATCTGTGTATTCCAGAAGCTACGGGCGGCTTAAGATAGAAACCAGCACTAACCCCGACCTGCCAATACTTGGCGCAGCATCGCTCCTTTACGACTCAAAAAAGGCCTCATAAGTTAAGCTGAAATCGAAGAAGCCATAGCATTTATGATAGCCGATACTATACCACCAATAGTGCTTTTAAGCCATCCAAAAAGCCCTCTCTTATTTTCCTGCTTTGCAAAGTTTCCTGTCGAAACTTCCTGGCGGTAAGTGGTATTTGAAGAAAGGTTTGTTTCGTTTGAGCCGCCGCCTTCATTCTCAAAGGAGGTGTCCCCAAAATAATAGCTTTCGTTAAGAACGACCGAGCCGCCTTTTAGCACAAGAACATTATAGCTCCCCTTTGCGTCAAAAACCCGATACTTCTTTTCGGTTTCGCTTCTAAGGCCAGCGGGCCCAGAAATCACCATGGAGCAGCCATCGCAGTTGGTGAGGTTTATCCTGATCTTTGTGTCATTCCAGATATCAAGCACGGGCTGCAAATCCGCTTCCTCAAGTCTTGCTTCCCCGGCCAAGAGAAGGTTTTCTTCCTCGGGCGCAGAGTGCTCGGTAACCGTAATTTCCCCCTCAGCGTCGTAGTCTTTTTCCTCCACCTTCACCCGAGCCCTGAAAAGATACGTGCCCGGCACAGTTCCCTCTTCGACATGATTTACAAGCAAAATCTCTTTTGACTCGCCTGATTCAAGAAGCAGATCCTGCCGATTTTTTGTCCATGAGCCAGTTATGCAGTTTTTTCCGCTATAGGCGTAAGAGTAGACCTTTGCGGAAACCGAAGTGTCCCCGTTGTTTTCGATAAGAATTGTGGACTCAAACTCGCTTCCCACCATGACCTCACTAGCCATATCAATTATCTGGACGAGTATGGGTTTTGATACTGCCTGCGTGCCCTCGCCTTCTTCTTCAAGGCCGTCCTCCTCCAAGGTCCCCTCAGACTCGTCTGAAGTCTCCAAATCATCTTCCAGAAGGCCAGAGGAAGTCTTCTCACCGTCATCCTCAAGGGATTCTTCCTTCCCTTCAGGCGTGCTGTTGGAAGCGGAACTCTTCGCCGAACCAATCATACTGCTTTGCTCAACCGAAACAGACAAATTTTCGGCTTGCTTTTTAGTGCCGGTAACCGAAAAATTTCCGCACACATTCTTCGCATCAAATCCTGAAGTCGAGCCCGTTATATGGCCGCAAAGTGTGTGTATGCCCGGCTCCTCAGGCGTCCAACTTCCAGTATCTGCAGTCTTTGTGCATCCAATTTCAACGGTAAAGCTTTCCGACAAATGAATGCTTCCATCGGGCCCAAAAACAGAGTAAGCGACTGTAACCGTATCGGGCTCAGCGCAGCTTCCCTCCAGGGCTTTTTTGTTTTCCATTTCCAGAGCGAACAAGTTTTTATACTCAACTCCAGTGCTCAGGTTTCCGGCAAGGTTTATTCTGAGCTTTGCCAGTTTTTCTGGCTTCTTTAAGACAAGCGCTGTGCGATTAATTTCTGAAGAGCCGATAGATGCATAGAGGGAATATGTGCCCTGGCTTGAAGGTGTCCAAGCAAAGGAAAGATTTTTCAAGGAAACTGGCCCAATGTCAAAAATGCTTTCCGCCTCAAAGCCAGAAGAATCCTTAAAACTCAGTTTCCGGCTTCTCCCCTCCGACATGCCTTTGTTTGAAACAGTCACAACAATTGAGGAAGTTTCATTTGCAAAAACCTCTCCCGGCAAAAATATTTCCGAAGCTTCCACCAAGGCACCAGGAGGAAAATTTTCTTCCCCTTTTGTATTGCTGGACAGAATCCAGTTTTCCGGGCTGCTTGAAAGCTGGCTGTCGGGGCTTATTCTCTGCAAAGACTGCCCGTCTTTTCTTTCAAAATCCAATCCTCTCAGGTCCACCCTGTTAATTTCCTCACCCACATTGTTTCTCAATACAAGAAATATTGCAGAATCCGTAATCGTTATCGGCGTTTCAAAGCCGCCACCAGTACCATTGTCTCCGACAACAAGAAAGCCACCAGCAGGCAGAAAGGCTCCTTCAGGAAAATCCACGTCCCTTATGCTTGTCTGGGTTTCAATTATCCACCCCGACAGATTTACCTCCTCGTTTCCCGTGTTATGTATCTCAACCCACTCTGCATCCCTTCCCCATGGGCTAATTTCATTTATGACAACGCCTGCAAAGCAGGGCAGAATGAGCAGCTGAAAAAGAAAAATCTTCAGCAAAGGACAACCCATAATACATAGGTAAGGCTTTTGTATATTATAGGTATTTCAAAAATATTCGCAAAAGGTTACAAAAGACCATTCATTTCCTGCACAACTCGGTACTTATCCAGAATCCTTAAAACCTCTGCATTGCTCCATGCCTGGGCAGTTGTTCCTCCCGGCTCGTATGGAAAGCTTCCAGAAAAGACTTCTGGCAGGGATTTGAACTTGCTTTCCATGCAGAATTTTACCAGAGGGCCAAGAACAGAAGCAATCTCAAGCGCAATTTCAGAGCTGCTTTTCTGCTGATGCCTCCTTACAATTGCCAGGGAGTCGCAGTAAGTTCCCATGATCCAAGGCCAGGCGGTCCCCTGGTGGTAGGCCTTGTCTTTTTCATGCATTGGAAGGTGGGTGTTGTAAGTCCCTATATAGTGCGAATCCCTTGGCGAAAGAGTCCTTAAACCACCTGGAGTGAGCAGGTCCCTTTTTGCGCACTCAAAAACCAAGATTTTCCTGTCTATGGGCAGCAAGTCTCCTCCATGGCTTATTGCAAAAAGCATGTTAGGCCTTATCGCTCCCCCGTGGGGGTCACCCTCAATGCAATCCCTTAGCGCTTTTTCTTCCGGGTTCCAAAATTTTAGGTTAAATGATTGCCTTACTTTATCGGCAAGCCGGCCATATTCAACCGCCTTATCTGCTCCGCCAAACCGCCTCTCAAGACAAGCAGCAAACCTCAGGGCTGAATACCACAGGGCATTAACCTCAACCGCCTTTCCATTTCTTGGCGTGACTGGACTAGTGCCGTTAAAAGAAAAGTCAGCGTCCATCCAGGTTGCCTGTGCGGGGCTCATTATCAGGCAGTCCTCAGAATCCATTTTTATGGCCTGGCCTTCTCCATGCAAAAAGTAAGAAGTGCCGTTTTTGTAATATTCCAGTATCTCGGTGACTGTCCCCCTCATCTCAAGGACAAAGTTAAGATCCCCTGAATAATCATAGTAGGATTTTAGCGCCTGTATGAACCACAGGGATGCATCAACCGTATTATACTGGGAAAACCCTCCAGCAATCCTGTTCGGGATAAGCCCCTTGCTGATCAGACTTGAAAACTGGCGCATATTCTCTTTGGCATCACCCAACCTTTTTGGCACGAGATGAATCCCTGGAAGGGAAATGAATGTGTCCCTGCCCCATTCCTCCATGAACCAGTCCCTGCTTGCGGCCCAAATCTTCACCGTCCCGTCCTCCCTTCGGACAAACTGCCTTGTTGCAGAAAGAAAAGTTTCGAGAACCGGATAATTGCTCCAAAATGAATTATCATTTATGTCACAGGAAATCTGAAGGTCCTGATTTGCTATCATAGTACCCAAATCATAAGATAGTTATATATCACATTATATATCTCAGCAACCACCCAGCGGGCAGAAAAAGAAGCCCTATATTTTCCAAGCCAACTGACATTATGAGGATAGGAATTATTGGCTCGATGCAGTTCACTGAAAAAATGCTTGAAGCCAAAAAAGAGCTGGAAAAGCTGGGACACGAGCCATTCCTGACAGAACTCCACAATTCGATGATTGGAAAAAGCGGCGAAGAAATCGAGGAAATCAAAATTCACCAGAAGAACAACTTAGACGCCATAAGGGAATTCTGGAGGGTCATGCAGGGAGCCGATGCGGTGCTCGTGCTAAATTATGACAAGAACGGAATCAAAAACTATGTGGGCGGAAACACGCTCATGGAAATCGGCTTTGCGCATGTCCTGAACCAGAAAATTTTCCTCCTAAACCCAATTCCCGAAATGCCCTGCTGCAAGACAGAAATCGAGGCGGTAAAGCCAAGGGTAATCAACGGCGACTTTTCACTTATACATTGATTATGTACGACCCCAAAAAAGCCCATTATATTTCGGCAACCGCAATTGTCGTGCGGGACGGAAAATTCCTCATTGCCAAACGGTCGCCTTCGGAAAAAGCGTTCCCTGGAAAGTGGACGGTTCCCGGCGGAAAACTTGAAACCAGTGACTACCTGAATCGGTCAAGAGACACCTCTGAGCACTGGTACAACATTTTCGAAAAACTCGTGGAGAGAGAAGTTTTAGAAGAAGTCGGGCTTAAAATCAAAAACCTCAATTACCTTACAAGCATGGCCTATATCCGCCCAGACGGCATCCCAACAATCATTGTAAGCTTTTTTGCTGACTATTGCACGGGAGAAGTGCGGCTTTGCAGCGATCTTACTAAGCACGCCTGGGTCACGCTTGAAGAGGCAAAAGATTATGACCTCATTGAAGGCATCTATGAAGAACTTGAAATGCTCGATAAAATCCTGAAAGGCGAAGGCCCGGGGAAGTGGCAAAAGAAAGCCCTGCTTTAGCCAATGCGGCAAATAAACTTAAGCTCCTTACTCCAGAAAGTATTATGGAAGAGCGAACCAGAAAGATAATCTCCTTTTTGCAGGAGATAGAAAAGTGCAAGCTTGTCGAGAGGAAGGTCTACTGCTCTGACCTTAAAAGACGAGAAAGCGATGCCGAGCATTCCTGGCACCTTGCCATGTTCCTAGTCCTGTTTGAGAAGAACCTTCCAAAGGAGTTGGACCTCCTGAAAATGCTCAAAATGGCACTTGTACATGATTTGGCAGAGATTTACGCAGGAGACATTTTTGCATTCGACACGGAAGGCAGGAAAGGCAAAAAGGAAAGGGAAGAGCGCTCTGCAGAAAAGCTCTTTTCAGGCCTCCCGGAAGACCTGAAAGAAGAACTCTGGCAGCTTTTCGGAGAATTTGAAGAGGCAAAAACCAGTGAAGCAAAAGTTGTCCAGTCATTTGACAAGCTCCAGCCGATTCTCCAAAACCTCTGCTCAAACGGTTTGTCTTGGAAAGAAAACTCCATAAGTGTTGAGGACGTAAATGCTTACAAGAAGGTGTTCATGGAGCATGACCCTTTCATTTTGGATTTGTATAGGCGGCTTCTCTCTACTGCAAACGAAAAGAAACTTATGGCAGACAAACCTGCGCAAAGTAAAATATAATTTTAGTTCACATTGATTAG
>JAFGCN010000025.1 GCA_016932615.1 Candidatus Aenigmatarchaeota archaeon | reverse complement strand
TACAGGTCAGGATGAGGTTTCCATTAGTTTCATCCATTTTAAGGCCGGTTCCCGTCATAATAGCCGAGTAGCTTTTAAGGTCCGTTCCCGTTTCATTGACTTCATAGCAGTTGGGGCAAATCAGGATTCCAACCCCGCTTTTGCTGTCTTCGAACTTCGTGTCTGCCATTGAAGGATAGTCTCCTCCAAAAATCATTCTTTGTTTCCTGAGGGTCACAAGGTCTCCAAATCCGCGAGAGCACTCATCATGCCCGGAAACCAGGTCAGCCAGTTTGCCTGAAGGGTAGTGTGGGACCCAGATTGCTGAATGGTCAGGCATGGGGTTAATCTTGTCTCTCACTAAACTGTCTATTGGGACCGGAGGCAAAAACCCGCAACTCTTCTTCCGTACATACTTAAATATTTATTAGCCATCGGATATTTAAATCTCCAAAAAAGCTACTACCTACTGTTATGGACGCGAGACAAGGCCAGAAGGAATTCTGGGAAGAGGTATTTCAGGAGTACTGCCCATCCTGCCCAAGCACCTGCTGCAGCACGAAAAAGCATGCAATAAGGGTGCGGCCCGAAGCGGCAAAAGGCCTCTTCATAGAGAGGGGCAGCAAATATTACCCTTGGGCAGACTTGGATGGAAATACTGTCAAAAGCTGGCTTGATGGCACAGAGGCGCGTGTCAGGACGCAGGGCGGCAGAAAGATAAAGTCCGGCTCCCTTATAGAGGTTCCGGGGCGTTTCCTGCGCCTTGGGCCTGAGCCGGGCGACCCGCTTGGAGAAAAGCTTGTGACAGTGGTGTATTCAAAGGACAAATGCCCGTTTTATACCCGCTCCGGAATGTGCAGGGTCCACGAAGACTCAAGAAGGCCTTATGCCTGCCAGAATTACCCTCTGGCGTATCCGTGCGAGCAAGGCGGAGAGCCGGACTATCTTCTCCTGAATGACTTATGCTACCTTGCAGGGCCTGAGAATTTCAGAGATATAGAGTCCCGGTTTCATAGGGCGTTTCCGGGCAGCAAGCTGGAACTGATTGCCCACAGGTTTTAATCTATTTTTGCCCCGAAAAGAGTCTCCCATAAATCCACGCAATCTGCTTTCCGCTCAATATAAATGATGCAAGGTAAAGCCCGACATGCTGAGCTGAGCGGTTGTATTTCAGCGCTTCCCTCAGAGTTTCCCGCCCGCCCTTTTTGTCGCCGCCGACAAGCTGCCAGAAGCCAAGAATAGCCATTCTCTTCCCGTAAGCTTTCGGGCAGATGGCTTTTTGCTCTGCCCCGAATTCCCTCAAAAACTCCTGGTTATTCAGTATGAACTGGGGGACTTTCTTCAATTGGTTTTCAAACCTGCAGACGTTTCCCCCATGGTCCTGGTAATAGATGCGAACGACTCTTGGCACATAATAGATGTTGAGCCGTGAGAACATTCTCAGGAGCAGGTGCCCTTCAGCGCCCCAGAGCCGCTCGTCAAACCTCTCCTTTCCCCAGGCCTTCCTTTTGAAAAACGGCCAGAACTCGCCGTAGATTCTCCCGCAGAGGTAGCAGCGGTAATTTATGTAGCCCTCATTTTTCAGCACCCCGTGGCCGGTGGTTTTCCTCGTAACCGAGTCGATGCTGTCAAGCCAGACCATGTTGACATCTTTTGGAATTTCCCTAAACGCCCAGAGGGCATTCGAGAGTGCGTCAGGCAAAAGCTCGTCATCGTCATCGAGAAAGCAGGCATACTCTCCTTTTGCCTTGTCAAGCCCCAGGTTTTTTCCCGAAAGAAGCCCGCAGTTTTTCTTTTGGCGCACATACCTTATGCGCTTGTCCTTGATGGACTTCATCATCTTTTCAGTGCCGTCAGTCGAGCCGCCGTCAACAACAATCATCTCAAAATTGTGGTAGTTCTGGTTGAGTACGCTTCTTATGGCTCTCTTAAGGAGCTTTGAGCGGTTGTATGTCGGGGTGATTATGCTTATGAGGGAACCAGAGCTTTTTTTCATAATTATCCTATTGGCTTATTCCTACTTATCATTTTCCCAAGATTAGCTTTTCTTAAATTACAAGTGCGTAGTTAATAAGTTTATGGAACGGCCTGAAATTCAGTTGGGTTTGCCAGTGCAATACCTCAATGGAGCGGAGTCAGGCTCTTTGCTTGAGAGTCACAGTTCCCCAATTTATGTGCCGCCGGACAGTAGAGTGCTGCTGGTAGGTCCTGGAGTATGGGAGTATCAAGATGAGTCTTCGCCAGGTCGTATGCCTATGGACCCGAATGTGGTGACTTTGGCAACCCATCTTTCCAAGGGGAGAGGCATTCTCACAATTCTGGACCTTGGTCCCGGAGGCGGTGTTTATGGTGGTGTGAGGAATTGGAAGGATGTTAAGGCAAGGTTGGGGTTTTGGGATCTTGCTGGAGCCGATTTATGCTCCCATGGATTTGTTGAGGGCAATATTCTCATTCCTCCAAAGAGTTTAGAAACTTACGATGCAATCATAGACCATATGACTTGGAAGTTTTTGGAACACCCAGATTCCCTAAAATTGATGGCCAAAAACTATGCTTCCTTATTGAATGAGGAAGGAAAAGCAATCTGCTACTATGGTCGGGCGAGGGGTGACTGGTTTAAAATGCTGGTGGAAGCATTTTCTAAAGAGGGGCTGAAATGCCGCGATTATAGGGACTTAAAGGACATTTACCCGGTACATAATAAGGTTGTGCTTCAGGATCTACGGTCATCCAACTATGGCACAGATATATTTAATGATCCCCATCTCATTCCCTGGCATAAAGCTGTTGGTGTGGTTGTGGCTGAGAAGTAGGCAAATTTAATTCTTCTTCCGTGCGACAACAACCAGCCCCGATGAAAGCCGCCTTGATTTTCTGCCCAGGGTAAGATACCCCAGCACCTGGTTAATCAGGTGGAAGGGAATCAGGAGAACTCCAGTTTTTGGCTCGAGCGCCAGATTCAGGTTGATTGGCCCATAGTAGCCGATTTCCAGAATCTCAAGCCCTCGCTTTTCAAACAGCTTCCTGAAAGCGGCTTTTTCCATTATACCAAAATTGTGCGTTTTGGAAATCTCGCCTTCAATGCCGATTTTATGGAGCATCTGGCGGTAGATGCTGCTTTTGCCGTAGTTTGGAATTGTAATTATCAGAAGGCCGCCTTTTTTCAGAAGCTCGGCGTGCTTCTCTACCACTTTTCCGGGATTTTCAAAGTGCTCGATGAGTCCGCCGGAATAAACGAGGTCGAAGGACTTTTTGGGAAGCTTTGACTTGAAAAGGTCAGCGCAGATAATTTTTCCATCAAGCCCTGCCTTTTTTAGGTTAAGCCGGGCCATCTCGCAGCCGTGCTCAGAGTAGTCGATTCCCCAGGGCTCGTAGCCAAACTCCTTTGCAAAGTATACAAGCTCGAGCCCCTTTGCCGAGCCAAGCTCGATTGCCTTTCTTTTTGCCCCCTTCTTTTTCTCAAGGTGCCTTTTCAGGAGCCGGTGAAAGTCATAATTTGCAGCCATCAGGGAAGAGATTTTTGCGTAGTGCCCAAGCCGGGAGCCCTCCCAGGTCTTGTCCCAGAATTCCTTATCGGTCTTGGTTTCCCTTTGGCCCATAATTACCCGGAAACCTCTTTTTCAATATGCCCTTTCCAGCCCGGAGCCGGCTTGAAATGGAATGCGTTTTTTGGGCTTTCCAGAAGCCCTTTCCACCGCTTGCTTTTGCTTTTTAATTCAACCGCGCTAAAGTCAGACTCTCCAAAAGCATACTTTCCCTGCTTTCCCGCGTTTGAAAGAGTTTTGATTTTTTCTTCGTCAAAGCCCATAACTCTTGTGCCGACAAAATCCACAAGCAGTGGGTCAAACCCACCAAGAATCACTCCCGTCTTTTTTGGAAGGGAGTTGAGCGGCCCGAATCCCTCTCCTGCGACAATTCCGTCTACAAGGGCGAAATACTTTCTCTGGGGCGCCGGCTTAAGGGAGCCGTTCTTGTCTGCATGAATCAGGATTTTGTTCAGGTCATACACCATTCTCCACACGGTGTCTCCGCCGTACCAATTCGCTTGGCGTACATTTTTGAGCCCGTGGAGGTCGCTTTCAATCTTCTTTCTCCATATTTTCTCAATCCCGGGCGGCCTTATGGAAAATCCGAAGGTTTTGGAGAGGGGCACAATAGAGAGGGCGTCTATCAGCTTTATGTGAAGCGGCCTGACAGACGGCGCTTCATCCCCGCCTTTTTGTGGGGTTCCCTGAATGTAATGGGGCAGCCAGTCCTTGTTGTTCACGGTCCCGACAAGATTTTTCAGGGCAAGCGTTACTCCTGCTTTTCGGTGCGTCTTGAGCTTTGGCAGGTTTATGAAAACGTCTGCCTCCAGGAGCTCGTTAGGTATGCTGTAGATATGGTTTTTCTCGTCATGGGCAAGAGTGGCTTCCTTATTTGTCCACTGCTGGATTCCCCTGAACAGATGGGCTTTGCTTCTTACCTCGTGAAATGAGCTTTCTGACTCTAGGTTCACCTGAGTGTAGCCTTTTTCGGTCCCAGAGAGTTTTTTGCGGTAAAATATCTTGAATTTCCAGCCAAGAATATTCAGCACTTCCTTTTCGACGAAGGTTTCTGTCCTTATGTCCTGCAGATGAATGTTTACTCCCCTCTCTTTCAGGGCGCTTACCATTTCCCGCGCCTGCGTGACTTTCATCAGGTTTTCCCAGTCTGTGCTTTGTATGGGGGACTCGATAAGGTCTATCCTTCCCGAAGGCCCGCAGGCAATCCAGGCATAATCGATAACTGCCCTGATGACAGAAGTGTGGGTTATCAGGGCGTCTAGGGAGTGCTCTGACTTGTCAAGCACCCAGTTCGGCTTTATCACGACCTTGCCGCCGGGGCTGATTACCTCTCCAAGCGGGTTCCAGGATTTTTTTCCGTAGTTCTCCCGGTCAAGCCCCATTTCCCTGAAAAGCTCCCTTACAAGGGGGTATGCCTTGTTTGACTTATCGGGGGAAAACCTGGCCGTTAGCTCAGGGTATTTTTTTGGCGGGTCAAAGGGAGATTTTTTTGGGTAACTGGCTTGCCCCTTCATTTGTGCCACGCCTATCACTTTGCGTAAATGCTCTGCAATCTGATTTCCAGTTTTTCCTTCCAGTCCGCTACTTTTCACCATCATCTTATCCGTTTGCATCTTTCTTTTCATATCAGCCGCTTTACAGGCCGGATTTTTCCCGACTTTTCCTTTTCAATGGACCTGGCCTTTTCGACGGTAATTTTCATATTTTGCCCGAGCTTTTTGCCAAGGCCCTTCAATATCTCTGCTTCCGTCTTTTTGCTGTATTTTGAGGTGGGCACAACTTTTAGGAGAAGGTGGTCTTTTTTGTCCTGAATCACCTGGAACTGCAGGAGGTAAGCCCCGTACTGCTCGAAGAAATAGTTGAAAAAGAGGTAGGACAGGTCCTTTCCGTTAGGGAGGATTATGAAGTCTGTTACCCTCCCCTCGATGTTTGCTATAAGGGGAAGCCCCCGCCCACAGGAGCATTCTTTTCCGGAAGGGGTTGCATAGTCTTCTGTGTCATACCTTATAAACGGCATCGCAAAGTTGGTCAGGTTTGTGACAATCAGCCGACCCTTGCCTTTGCTGCCCTTTTCCGGAATAATCTCTACAATGTACGACTCTGCGTTTATATGGAGCCCTGTATGCTCTTCGCATTCATGGGCGACGTTTCCCACTTCCCTCGAGCCATACCTGTTGAAAACCTTTGTGTGGAGAACTTCCTCTATGAGCTTTCTGTTTTTGGGGTAAAGCGTTTCGGCGGAGCTTATTACTGCTGGGATTTGGAGGCCGGTAAGACCGTCCTCTTTGAGGAGCTTTGCAAGGTGGGTGACTGAAGCCGAGTATGCTTCAATCAGGTAGGGTCGGTACCTCTTAAGCTCCTTGTAGTATTCCCGGTAGTTTTCCTCCACGTCGAAGGATGAGAGGTACTTTCGCCTCATCATCGCGTCAAAAACCTTTATCACAGGGGAGACCTTGTGCGCCCCCCACAGGGAAACCGTCTTGTTCCCGATCTTCATACCTGTCCAGTTGTACGTCCTGTATGTGTTTGCAAGGGAATAATCAGAGAAGTTTATGTCTCGCACGAATTGGAAGGGGCTGCCTGTCGAGCCGGAAGTGCTGTCAAACATCCTCTTTTTTGGAGGGACTGCGCTTGAAACTGACCTCTCGGGAAAGCCCGCCCGAAAGTCCTTTTTTGTCACAATCGGAAGCTTCCTTATGTCCTTTAGCTTTTGGATGTCGCTGGGCTTTACCTTTTTTCGGTCCATCATCTCCCTGTAGAGGGGCACGGTCAGGTAAGCGTGGCTGACTAGAATTTTCAGTTTTTTCAGCTGCATTTCCTCGAGTTCCTCTCGCTTGAGCCACTGGGACTTTGAAAGCTCCCCGTAATAGCGCCAGAACTTTCTGCCCATAAGGGCGTTTGAAACCGGGAAGGCGATTTTCTGGAGGGCAAACTCATACAGCATAATTATTGTTAGCTTGTCTAGATTTAGCGTTTTCGGCCGTAAATATCGAGATACCCATTCACCATCTTCTGCAGCCCAAATGTGCTGTTTGCCTTCCGATAGGCGTTTGACCTTATGACGCTTGCCTCAATACGGTTGTCAAGAACTTCGCATATCCTCTCGGCCATTTCCTTGTAGTCGCCGATTTTGACAAGGTGGCCTTCTTTTCCATCCCGGATAAGCTCGGCGTTTTCAGGAATGTCTGTGGTCACAATCGGGCACATATAGAACATTGCCTCTATCAGGACGTTTGACTGCGCTTCGTAAAGCGTTGGGAGAAAGAACACGTCCGAGTCTACGAGTATGTTTGGAATGTCGCTTCTCGTGCCAAGAAGCAGGATTCTGTCCTCAAGCCCCTCATCTTTCACCATCTGTTCGATTTTTTCCCGCCTTTCCCCGTCGCCGACAAACAGGAAGACCGTGTCGCTTCTCTTCGAGAAGACTTCCTTGGCAACCTTTATGGCCCCGGGATAATCTTTTCCCGGCCGAAAGTTTGCTATAACCGTTACTATCCTGCTGTCCTTAAGATTCAGGGATTTCTTTACCGCGCCCATCTTGGCGGTTTCGGGGACAAAACCGTTATAGACCACCGAAACCTTCTTTTTCCTGTAGAAAAGCCCCTTTTTGAGCCCCCTTGCAAATGAGTTTGAGTTTGTGACGACTTTGTCACTTTTGAAGTCCAAAGCCCTCTCGATAAACGCTTCGATTTTGTGCCTGAAGGTATTTTCCTTGCCCCTTATCGAGCAGACGAGCATCCTGTAGTCGACAAAGAAGCGGCAGAACTTGCAGAAGATATTTGCGTGCGTCATCCAGGAGTGGACGACGTGCGGCTTGTATTCTCGCACTAAGTTGAGGAACTGCTGCACGCCGCTCCAGCCCTTATCGAGAATTTTTACCTTGTAGCCCTCCTTTCTGAGCTTCTGGCCATAATAGCCATCCACAAAGGCGCAAACCTGGACATCGTAAGTTTTTGGCAGGCCTTTGATGAGATAGTAAAGCTGCCTCTCGGCTCCTCCTTTCATAAGACCGGTTATACAATAGAGAACTTTCGGCATAAATTTGTTACGCTTTATCCTTATTTCTTATTCTTTTTTGTAGACTTTAATACTGCCAGTTCTACTTTCAAAAAGCGGCTTACGTGGGTCGTCACTCTCTGCAACTCCTTGGAATAGCTCCCCTAGAGAAGTTTTTGCTGTGACGACTTCCCCTTGTGAAGGGAGACCTAACTTATCAACATATCTCATGGCATCTTCGGCGCTTATAATCCCTCTCATCAGGGCATTAAGTAGGTAATTCAGCGTTCTCCCGGTTTCTTTCTGGCCACCTATGGGGTGATGACCGTCCATTGATTGGATATAAAGGTCTACCTCCAACCGGTCTTGCCTCCTGCCTTCTCTTTCCGCACTTTCAAGGATTTTTGAGGCATATTCTATGATGCCGCGTGCAAAGTAGTCTGTCTCGTATCTTGGGCCAAATAGCCGCCTGGCGTCTAGAGGGTATGCCCTTTGCCTGGCTATGTCGGATAGGGGTACGCGAGAATCAGGGGAAAGTCGCAGTACTCCCTGCTTTAGTTCATCTGCCGTGGAAAAAAGTTCCTCATAATATCGGGAGGTTATTGTCGGCACCTTTTGTTTCAGCCGGGTTCTCATCCTTTCCGCTATTTGTGGGTCACCTACCCCAAGTTCCAGGTCATCAAGCCTGGAAATCATAATTTCAGCTTTCTTGACAGCCTTTGATATCTCTGAGAGTGAACTCTTCGGATCGCTTATCTTATCCATCCACCCTCCAAACCTGTACTGGTCTGCCATCAGCCCCGGAACATCTCTCAATTTTACCATATCCGAAGTTCCCCACAGAATTATTAATATCTTCTTCGCAAAACAAACACATTCAGATTACAAAACGCTTACCTATATCTGCTAGGGGGTTAATCTGAGCGTACCCGGGTAAGTTCGTATCGCTCAGCCAGCTCTTGCCCAATACCTCCGCGCAGATTTTCCAGGCTATCCCTTGCGCAAATATGCCCTATGTCTGAATAGGTTGTCAGGCGGTCTGCCCAGTCCTGCGCTTCTTCCGGGCTTAGGATTTCCCGTTTCAAGGCCTTTAAGACATAGTTTGAAACTGGCCCTATGCCGTCAAGGTGGCCACTTGCCAAATCACCTTCCGCCCCAGTTAAGTATTCTTCCACAGCCCGGCGGTCTTTCCTTCTTCCCTCTTCTGCCGCATTCTTTAAAATCCTGTCTGCATATTTCCCGATGCCAGGCGCAAAATAGTTCTTGTATCTCTGGCCGAATATGAGGTCTGGGTCCAGGTCCTGTCTTTTGTGCCCGTACCGAAAAGACATGGAAAATTCTGAATCGGGGTCCATTATAAGTATGCCCTGTGACAATTCATCTGCAGCGGAGTAAAGCTCTGGGTAGTATTTGCTAGTTACGGTCCTGCTGAGCTGGACTCTCATCTCATCAGCTATTCTTGGTTCCTTGATGTTTGGATCGGATGCTATCTGGGCAATTATCTCTTCTGCGTCTCTAGCTCCCCAGTCTATGCCCACGGCAGGGCCTTCATAAGACATTATTTTTTGGAGGCACTTATTGAACTGGCGCCTGTTTACGATTAACCCCGGGATTTCTTCGGAAGCTATCATAATAGAGTGTCCTTGCAGATATTATATTTTGTTTTCAGGCAGCCACAGGACAACTACCTGTGACCTACAATCCGCTTACAGAAGCCACCTTTCAGCCCAGTTTCCAAGGGCAAAGAATTGGTAGAGACGTTCCCCGTAGATTGTGGTTTCCCTGTGCGTTTTTGGCCTTATCAGAAGGGATTTGGCAAGCTGCTGGCTTTGGGCTTCGCTTAAAATCTTGCTCTCTCTCAGGACTTTTGCCTTCTCCTCTACAAGCCCCCAGTACTCGTTGTAAAGCCAGTCCAAAATAGGTGGCATGAAGCCCTGCTTTCCGCGGTTTACAATCTTCTTAGGCACCCGGTCTTTTATAATCTCCCTCATGAGCTTCTTTGTCTTCCTGAAGTCGACCTTCATGCTGGTGGGAATCCTGTTTCCATACTCCAGAAAGCGGTAGTCCAAAAAGGGGCACCGTACTTCAAGGGCGTGAAGCATGCTTGCCCTGTCGACTTTGACAAGGAAATTGTCGGGAAGAGTCCTGTAAAGAAGGTCGAACTTTATCAGCCCTTCGGTCAGCCCGGAATTGTTTTCGAGCACCTTGGAGAGGTTTTTGCGGTACCAGATTTTTGCCTGCTCTGAGAGGTACTTTTCGCCCGAAAGGAGGTTCGAGTAAAACTCCCTGTCGTCAGAAAGCGCAAGCTTGAATCCCTCCTTTCCAAGGAGAAAACGGTCCTTCTTTGAAATATTGTACGCAAGCTCTGAAAACCTGTGGCCCGCCTTCAGGAAAGCTTTTGGAAACTTCCTTGCCAGCTCTATTCTTGCGGCGGCCTTGTGCGCATAGTACCCGCCAAAAACCTCGTCCCCACCGTCTCCGCTCAGCACGACAGTCACTTCTTTTCTGGCAAGCTCGGACACCTTTGCGGTTGGGTACGCTGAAAAGTCCCAAAATGGCTCATCATAGGCAAAGGTTATTGCCTCAACCATTTCCTCGAAGTTCTTTTGCAGGAAGTAGAAATGGTGATGGGTCGTGCCAAGGTACTCGGACACCAGGTTTGCGTACTTTGACTCGTCATATTTTAGCCGGTACTTGTCGGACTCTTCAAAGCCAATGGAAAAAGTGTGAAGGTCCTGCTTGAATTTTTTGAGTGTTGCCGTGACTGCGCTGGAGTCAAGCCCTCCGCTAAGAAACGTGCCAACAGGCACATCGGCGATTTTCCTTAGCAAAACGGAATTGTCAAGAATTTCCCTGCCCTCCCGGATAAGCTCTTTCTTGTTTTTGCCTGGCGCGTGCCTTCCAAGGTCCCAGAAGGAATAGGTCTTCATCTTTTTCTGCTCAATGTCAAAAACCAGGTTCTGGCTTCGCTCCAGTTTTTTGATGTCCCGGAATATCGAGTGTGGGGCAGGAATAAATCCGAGGGACAGGTAAAGCTCAAGGGCTGTCCTGTCAATGTCTTTGGGAATGTCGTGCTCCAGGATTGCCTTAAGCTCTGATGAGAATATGAACCGGTCCCCGTCAAAATAATAATAAAGCGGCTTTTTGCCAATCCGGTCCCTTGAGAGAAAAAACTGCCGTTTTTCCCGGTCATAAAGGCAGAAAGCCCACATCCCGTTGAACTTCCTGACGCATTCAGGCCCCCACTCAAGGTAGCTTTGGATGATTACCTCCGTGTCGCTTTCTGTCTCGAACCGCCGCCCCTTTTCCTCAAGCTCACTTCTGAGCTCCTGAAAATTGTAGATTTCGCCGTTAAAGACAACAGTGACCGTTCCCTCCCGGTTTGACATCGGCTGCTTTCCCTTCTCGGAGAGGTCTATTATTGCGAGGCGGCGGTGGCCAAGGGAAACCTTCCCGTCGATAAACGCGCCTTCGGCGTCAGGTCCCCTGTGCATTTGCGAGTCGTTCATTTTTTTGAGGAGCGTGCTGTCCGCCCAATTGAACCCGCAGATTCCGCACATTATTTAATCTGTATTAAGGTGATAAGAATATGACCCGAAGAAGCTTATTCAGCCAGCCGCAAAATGTTCTTTTGATGTGTGGAGAGCCAGACTATCCTTCAGTATTTGGAAAGCTACCGTCTGAGGGAGGCATACTCATGGGAATTATTGGTTCAATAGACCCTTGCCTGGGATACATTAGCGAGCAGAAGCCCGACCTAAGCATGCTTTTTGACATAAACCCCTATGTGACAGACTACCTGAATTTTCGTCTCGGCGCTATAGGGGAGCAAAAAACCGGGGCTGAGTACTGGGAGAATTTGATTGCCTTGCTGCGTGACCCTTCCAAAGAAAACTTTGCTAGGTGCATAAAAAGGGACGAAACCTATTGCGATGAACTTCTGGAGATAATAAAGCACGGAGGAAGATTCCACCTTTGGGATGAGCAGAGAGTCGATAATGAAATCCGCTGTGGGTGGGCTTCCCCTCAAAGGTACAAGCGCATTACTGCGCTTACCGGACAAAAAAAGCTAAGAATCTTTCAGGAGGATATCTGTAGCAAGGGCTTTGATATCGCCTATGGGGCAGCTGATAAATCTGGGCTTCCAATAAATCTGGTGCACCTATCGAATGTATTGCGCTATACACTGCCTGAGCAGAGAAAGGGCTTGTACCGCAATTTGGAAAAGGGAATAGAAAGAGAGATACTTGGCAGGAATTGCCGGATAATAGAGTACGATGGCTTCAAAACTGAGCTAAATAGGCCGGAAGTCTACCTCAGTATGCTGGGGGATGCTATCGAATTTGGGCGAAATTTCGTTGATCCAACTCTTCAAAAACCCCCTCATACTTGTCAATAACCCTCTCCCACTTGAAGTTCTCGTAAACATACCTACTTGCGGCTTTTCCGAGTCTTTTTCCAAGCGCCTTGTTGCCCATCAGCTTTATAATTGCGTCCATAAGCTCTTCATTTGATGAAGCTTGCACCATTAGCCCGTTTTTGCCGTTAAACACGACGTCGCCTCCGCCCTCGAACTTTGTCGAAATAACCGGAAGCCCCAGGAACATTCCTTCCAGAAGGGACGTTGAAAGCCCGCCTGAAGAAGTTGCGGGATTGAGGAAAATGTCCATGGCTTTAAGCGTTCCAATGGCCTCCTGCCGTTTCATCGGGCCGGTAAAGATAATATTCTTTTCGCCTGAAGCAAGCGCCTCAAGCTTTCCCCGGTCGGGCCCGTCCCCTATTATGAAGAGCAGGGACTTTTCCTTCTGCTTTTTTGGCAGTATCCTGAACGTCTCGATTGCCACATCGATTCCCTTGTTCTTTGTAAGGCGGCCAAGCACGCACAAACGGGTGTACTTTTCATATTTTTTCCTGAAGGGCTTGTTTTCAGGAATCTTTCTTATCTCGTCAAGCTCAATGCCGCGGTAAATCACTTCCAGGCCTTTGTCCAAAAATTCCCTTTGGATAAATCTTCTTACTGCATGCGAAATTGGAACCACCTTATCGGCTCCCCGGAAAATCAGCTTTCCAAGAGTCTTGTCGTAGGCCCAGGAAAGGAAGCTTATTGCCTTGTTATTCATGTCAACAAAAGCTGAGCCATGCTCGACGTGGATATATTTCTTCCTTGTTGCCTTTGCGTAAAGCAGGGCAAGAAAGCTCGAGAAGAAAAACCTTGTCCGGGACATCACGAATTCAGGATTGCCTTTTCCGGCAAGATTCAAAAGCCGCCAGAACCCGGGGCTCCAGAATGCGGGAATTGCATTCTGAGAGGCGGAAAAGAACATTATTGCAGGATACCTTATCACGAGCAGGTTTTTGCCCGGCTCCTCGATTTCCCTGGTCTTTGGAATGTTCGGCGTAAATACAGTCACTTTGTGCCCGCGCTCTCCAAGATGCTTTGAAAACTCGTAAACATGCGTTTCAAGCCCGCCTATATGGGGCGGAAAGAAAGGCGCAAATATAAGGATTCTTCTCTGTTTTGCCATAATCTAAGCGTTTTGAAAAATAGGTATTATGGCCGCAGAATTGAATTCTCCCCTTGAGGGAAGAATGCTCAATTTTCTTTACCGCTGGCATCGGCTCGAAAAAGGAAAGGGGAGCAAGACCGGGCTTGAGATTATCGACTTTGACCTGATTACGAAAGGAAAGGATTATCCCGGAAAGTTCAGAAGCAGGGCGGAGGCACAAAAGGAGCTTGAGGGGATAATCCGTGGCTACAGCAAGCTTCGGGGCAAAAACAGCTTTGTTTTGGCCAAGCTGACGGCCTGCCAGTACTATCTGAGGGCCTTGCAGGGCGAACAGATACCCTTCGGGGAATATGTCTCCAGCACAATCGGGGTTTCGCCGGAAATGATTTCAAAAAGTGATTTGGACAAACAGCTAAAGCAAACCGCAAATGCTTACCGCGCGCTTGGGTATGATTACAGCGAAAGGGGCCTGGAAAAATTCAGGAAAGAGAACTGCCTCTCCAGGGCTCAGATTAAGCGCACCTTTCAGGACTTTCAGGATGAAACCCTGCCAAAGGTAACTCATTGGCTGGGCATCAAAATCCGGCCCGAGTACAAGGTAAAATTTGTAGATATGGATGTGTATTGGCAGAACCGCATTTTCACAGACGAGAAGGGGAAAATCCACCTTCATTACAACCTGAATGAGCGGCTTGACTGGTCCAGGGGCTCGGCTGAAAACATGGCTTTTCACGAGATTTGCGCCCATGCCATTCAGGCACTGTCCTGGAAAAACCAGGTGGCTAAAAAGAAGCTTAGCCAAGTTGCAGGGCTGACTGCTGTTTTTGACCCGAGCGCCTTTCAGTGGGAAGGGCTGGCAGAAACCCTGGACTTATTTTGCCCATTTGAGCCCTTCTCGAAATACGGCTTGGCCCACCATTGCGCGGACCATCTTTACTGGCTTGTCTACAACAATGTATGCATAATGGCAAACAGAGAGGAGGATGGAGGGAAAATTGTCGATTTTGTCAGAAGCTATTTGCCGGGAGAACCTGAAGAGACTATTGTAAAGGAGGCAAATGAAAGGGTAAGTGATCCCCTGTCCAGGGCATACACCTACGTTTTTGGAATTTCCCTTCACCACCACAGGAAAATCGCGCAGGGGCTTTCGCCGGAAGGGAGAAAAAAGTATGTTCTGGACATGTTTCAGAATGCCTACACCCCAAAAGAAATCCTGAAAAAGTACTGTCCTTTGGGCAGTAGAATATAGTTCATAGACTATCTCAAAATAGTTGTTCTATTTAAGTAATTATACTATGTGGGAAAGAGAAAATGACCTTAGGGTCCTGGAATATGGCCAAAAGCATCTGAATGTAGTTGCCGCGCTGGATGCTGCCGCTGGAGGGCGAGGCCCATATGGAGAGGGGCCTACCACAATATTAGACTGGTATGGCTTTGGCGAAAAGAAACTGAAAGAGGCCTCGGAAGTGTATTCCGGCCCGGAAGCCACAGAAATCCGGAAGTTGGCAAACAGGGGAGAACCCGTGGGGGATTTGGCACGGGAGTTTGCAGATGAGTATGACCTGAAAGCCCTGACAAGGCAGCTGCACGAGATGGCCCTGAAAATAGAAAACCCCTACAAAAAAGGGGTCCGGCTTGGCCAGGCAAAGTCCCTTCGCGCCGTTGCCCACGTGCTTGAATCACAGCTGAAAAAAGGCAAAAGCGACCTGGATTATGAACGTATCGTTGGCTGCATCACAGGGATAGAGCCAGCTCTGATACCTACAAGAGAAATTCTTGAAACCCAGAGGGGAAATGTTCTGGAGCTTATGGGCTGCCCTAGAAACGCAAACCTGTTTGAAGCGGCAAAACGATGGAGGTCTGAGGCAATGCTTCTTGGCGAGGATGAAGTGGGGTGGGCATACCAGGCCTCAGCAAAGGGCATACTTGAAGTATTGAAGTCTGAGGGGTTGCTCCCAGAGGAAGCAAAACTTGATGTAGAGATACTGGGCCAGGCACCATCCCTTGGCTCATTCAGGTACGGAGACGCCTTGGGACAAAGGCCATATGGGAAAACCACTATGGTGAAGTCTGGCACAAAATGTCTGTTTGAGATTATTGCCACAGCTGCCCATGAGATTGGAGGCCATTATACAAGGTATCACCTGGGAAGCGAATATGCTGATCTTACAGGAGACCTGTTTGGAGCAACCGGCACGATAGCGACGAACCAGTGCGCTCTGGATGAGGGGTTTGCAAGTTGCATTGGGAAAGTATTGAAGGGGGATATTTCAGACTGGTGGAAAGACTATTATTTTGGCAGGGAAAGAACCTTTGCGGGAAATTTTGATATTGCGCTTGAGCTGGAAAAATTGCACACCCATTCGTTTGGGCATGCAGCGGCCAGCCATTTTATGAATGGAGTGGGCCAGGAAGAACTCGAAAAGATGTCTCTGGAGTTTGGAGTAGACCCTGACCGGGCAAGAAACCGGGCGGTGGGCTTGTGTGACCCTGCTTCGGTTGGGAAGAGCCTCCTTCATCCCCTGTGCTACAGCAGTTTGTATTACCCAGGAACTACCGCATTGGAGCCGGTTTTAGGCCAAAAAAAAGTCTCAGATTTAAAAGAGACCCTTTGCGGGGAAAACGGCCCGGCAAGCTTATCTGCCCTGTGTACCCCGGGGGAGTTGTAATATGGCAAAATACCGCTGGGAAAAAGAAGCTGACCCGGCAGTCTTGGAATTTGGAAAAGAGCACCTCAATACCGTCGTGCTGCTAGATACAATCTGTGGTGGGGCGGGACCTTATGGAAAAAGCAAGGGCGGAATATTTGACAGTTATGTCCTGGGAGAAAGGCATTTGAAGGACAACTCTCCAATATACTCAGAACCTGCAGCAAAAAGGATAAGAGAACTCTCTGGCAGGGGGGAGTCCTCTTGGGAATTATGCCTTCGGTTTGCAGAGGACCATGACCCGCTTGAATCAACTGACGAGCTTTTGGAAATTGCAGGGGGGATAGAAAATTATCACAAAAGGCAGGTCCGGCTTGATGATGCGACTTCTCTTGCTACAACTGCAAAGGTTAAACTGGATCTTCTTGGCCTTCTGGATTGTCCTTCCTATGAGGATATACTCAAGGGACTTACTGGTCTGGAGACCCCGCCAATACCGACAAATAAAGATTTGGATGGCAGAGAAGGGAGGGTTCTTGAGCTGATGGGCTGCCAGGATGATGACTCTTTAGTCAGGGCTGCAGCAAATTGGAGGTGTGAAATTGGCTCTGTTGAAGGAGATGGGGTTGGAGTAGTATACAGGAAATCCGCAAAAATGATGCTTGATGCGCTCAAAACTAAAGAGATTCTACCCAAACATGCAAGGCTAGACATTGAGATTCTGGAAAAATCTCCCTCTTTGGGCACCTTCCACTACGGAAACGCCACCGGAGATTTGGATTATGGAAAGACCGCTGTGCTTAAGTCCAGCAAACGGAATCACTTTGACCTGGTCGGAATTGCCGCCCACGAGGTGGGAGGGCATTATCCCTGGCACCATTTGAACGCCAGATATGCCAAAAGAACAGGAGACCTGTTTGGAGCAACCGGCACAATTGCAACCAACAGCTCTGCTTTGAACGAGGGTTTTGCCTGCTCTGCTGCTGACATATTCAGGGAGGACGTCTTGACTATTCTCGAAAGGGTTTCCGGAAGAGAGAGGGCGGCTCTGGAGGAGGATTTTGAAATATGGCGTGAGCTAAAGAATCTAAATACCGGAGCCCAGGCCTATGCCTTAAACGGATTCTTTACAGGGAAAATGAGCCCCAAGGAAATCGAAGACCTTTGTGTGGGATATGGGCAAAATCTAAGTAGTGCAAGGGGCATAGTCCAAGCCATATGCTGCCCGGAAAAAATCGGAAAAGACCCAATTTACCCGATTTGCTATGGCAGTTTGTATTATCCGGGACAGCAGGTAGTCGAAAAGCTCCTGAAGGAACAGGGCGGGCAGGCGGTAATTGACAGCTTATGCGGGGAAAAAGGCCCGGCAAGTTTATCTACTCTGTATGGAGAAAGAAGAATTGCTTAGATTTAGTTTAATACCCAAGAGACTCGATGGGCTTTAGCCCAAGAGCTTTTGGAATAGCTACGATATCCCGAAGAAATGCTTCCGTTGACGTATAGCCCATTGCCATACCCAACCAGGGGCCTAAAGGGTCATTTTTAGACACCTCTGCGACAATTTTTGAATGTTTTTCCCGTGGATAGTGCCACACAATATCGACTGCCGGTGAAAGGACCTTTCCTAATCGAGTTGTCATTTCCTTAAGAGCATCTTCAGAATAGTATATCTCTGCCCCCCCATCCAGCAATTCCCCGAAATGTATTCTTAGTCGAGTATAAGTTGGTTCTTTAGGGAGGTCCGGACATATTGCTCTTGCGAGTTCACGAGGTCCTAAAAAATATTGTTCTGCCATATACTACTCTGTAAAAATACATTTTATTTCTTTTTCGGGCACAGCCGGGAACTTCCAATACTACATTATTTCCACCCATTGTTCCGTAGAGAGTATTTAGTGGGATTCTTCGTGTCGGGAAGGTTTTCGCCGATCAACCCTACCATTTCAAAAAAGGGTTCTGCAAAACTTGAGTGGAACTTACTAATGTCCCAAGGGGCAATTTTTCGTTGGCATAGATATTCGGAGGCAATATTGCCTTTATTTTGCCAATTCGAATCAAACTTATTTAGCGTGTGCGGGATTAGTGAGGTGTTGTGGGAGGCATATTCTCCCTCGTGAAGCTCATAGGGTTTCATTCCTTCTTCTATTGCCAACTTCTCAAATTGTCCCAGACCTTCCACATCCAAGCCCCAAGAATAGCAATATTCCAAGAGTGTTGAATTATTGGGTAGGTCGCGGAAGAGAGAGGGATGGTCGTTATATTCAATATTGTGCCTATCGAGGGCAAATGTCGCAAGTTTTTTATGTATCCCCCCATATTCATTTGTTTCGCAGTTATGACCGGGAAATATCTGAATCCTATTATATTGTGGGCTCAGAATAACGACTTCTTTTGGTCCGCCATGAAACCTTACGAAAAATGTCGGGCTTCCAAGAGAAAATGCCCTTTCGTAATCTGATTCTATCAGCTTTTCTTCCACAGGCAGGGGTTTGAATACATACCCTCCATTGACTTCACACCTCTTCTTGTGCCTTTCCCAGATGGCTTGGACATTTGAGTCTGAGGGGTGCTGGACCACAATAGCCCCATAGTTTTCAAGCTTTTTGTGGTGCGGTCGCATAAGCCCGGTCGTACCTTCATTTGGGTGAACACCCGTATAGATAATGATCCTCCGGTCTTCAGGATCGATCTCTCCAATTTTTCCCAGCGTTGCTTCCAAAGAATTTTCACTAATTAGCATAAGTAAGTATATATAAATATATTTTAACCACTAAAAAGTGTCTAGTTAATGAATGGAGAAGGTTCTCGACAGCTAAAGAGTTTAGCTTCAATTCTATTATGGCCGATTACATGAAGCGCGTGGTTTCAGGCGCGGCTTTCCTGTTTGTCTTCAATGTGTTTGGCGCGGGCTTTAGCTACCTCCTGCGCTTTTTGATGACGTCAAACCTCACCCCAACTGATTATGCGCTCTTCTGGTCTTGCTTTTCCCTCATAAGCCTGCTGATGATTTTCTCGGACTTCGGCCTGATGCACAGCCAGATTTACCATGTCTCAAAGTTCCGGGCTGAAAAGAAGTACCCGGAGCTTAGGAGCGCTATAGCTACGGGCTTTGCGATGCAGCTTGTCCTGGGGGTAATTTTTGCCTCAATTGTCATACTCTTTTCCGGGCAGATTGCTTCAAGCTACCTGTCCCAGTACCCAAACTATGAGCTTAGCGTTTTCCTGATACGGGTTCTCGCCCTTGGCGCTTTTATGAACGTATTTTTGAACGTCCTCGTTTCGGTCTTCCAGGGGATGCAGAGGATGAGAACAACCGCGATTTTCGAATTTACACGGCTCTTTTTATGGTTTTCCCTGACAGGGGTTTTTCTTTATTTCGGCTTTTCAACAGCTTCGCCTGCCTTTGGCTTTCTTGCCGGCTACATCCTGATGACCTTCATTTATGCCGTCCCTGCCATGAAGCTGATTCCAAAAGGAAAGTTTCAGGTTGACCCGAAAATCGCAAGGCAGCTCTATACCTATGGGCTTCCTGTAATGGTGTCTCTTGCCATCGGATACATCATTAATTACACAGACACGATAATGCTGAATGTATTTCGCATGACCCCCGCATCAATTGGTTTTTACCAGACTGCCCAGCCAACCGCAACTCTCCTTTGGTTTTTCTCGGGAGCGCTTATCACAGTTCTCTTCCCGATGATTGCTGAGATGAACGCAAAGGACAAAACAGCGATTTCCCAGGGGCTGAACCTCATTTACCGCTACATCTGGCTTGCAGTCGTGCCTGCAGCGCTCATAACGTTCTCATTTTCCGCTGAGATACTGGGCATAATCTTCGGCCCTGCTTACGCCGCCGGCTCGAACGTGCTCAAAATCCTCTCGATAGGCGCAATAATGTTCTCGGTGACGCAGATAAACGGCGCAGTCCTGAACGGGCTTGGTAAGCCCGACGGCTACAGGGATGTCGTTTTCAGGGGAGCGATAATAAACGTAATACTCAATATGATGCTCATACCGGTCTTTGGAATCGAGGGAGCTGCGCTTTCGACGCTTTTCTGCTACTCTGTGATACTTGTTGGCTCTTTCTATGAGCTTCGAAAGTCAGTCAAGCCGAAAATCCCTGTGAAGAGTTGGCTTAAGACCTTGCTTGCGGGGTCAGTGGCGCTGGGGGCGCTCTACTTGGCAAAGGGGCTGGCTTACCCCAGTGTTTACCTGAAAATCATTGCCGGTTTTGCCGTTTTCGGCGCAGTTTACGGCATTCTGGCGTTGCTTATGGGGCTCATTACGATTGAAGAGATTCTTGACCTGGCAAAGAAAGCGGTTTCGAAGTAAATGGCTGGGGCGGAAATTCTCCGGATGCATTTGAAAGATACCTGAAGGAACAGGGAATCATGTACTCCAGAGTGGGGCCTGACTTTACACTAACAATTCCGTGCAGTGGGCCAGATAGTGAACCTCTCAAACTGAAGGCCCACATATACTAGATACTAGTTAATTGTCGAAGGTACACGGCAACTTCATATATTGCCTCAAGGCCAGGTAATTATGGGGAGAAAAAAGACACGAAAGCTCGATACCACTTTTTATGGAAATTCTGAGGAACTTAAGCGATGGATGTTCTATGTTTCTGAAGAGGGCTTACTGCCCGATTTAGGCACATCTGGAAACAAAGGCATCGTTCTTATGGGAGACACACGAAGCCATACCCAGAAGTATCTCCGAAGCACGGATTTTTACAACAACTTAAACCGGCTTTCTATGCTTGCAGTTTCTGAGGGGGTCATTCCTTCTGGAACTCGTGCGCTTGAAAGGCATGGAAACCAGGTTTATCTGGGGCCGCACATGGTAGAGGCGATAAAGCATTACTCCACCCAGTGGGGACTTGCCCGCTAAAAGCTAACAACTGCATCTATCTATAGTTATGTTCTACCCGCTTTATGTGACTTACGAAGTGCTTGAGGGAAAGCCAATCATAAAAGTCCATGGAAGGGATGAATCTGGAAAAAAGAAGGTAATCGAGGATGAAAATTTCGAGCCATATTTTTACATAATTCCAGAGCAGGAAAAGCTTGAAGAGGTAAAGGAAATTATCCTGAATTACGAGCAAAGCCAGAAGGGCGAAACAATCAGGGTAAAGCGGGTTGAAGTTACGGAGAGAATAGAACTCAACAGGAATCTTAAGGTGCTCAAGGTCATCTGCAATCTCCCAAGAGACGTTTCCGCCATAAAGGAAGGCATAAGGGCGCTTCCTGGCGTCCTTCATAAGAGAGAGTATGACCTTCCATTTGCAAGGCGCTATGCCCTTGACAAGCAGATAAATTTTCTCTCGCCTTATGAAGCCAAAGATGGGGTTTTCAGGGAGCTCGAAGGAAAGCCATATGAGCCGAAAGTAGCCGCGTTTGACATAGAGGTCTTAAGCTGCAACTTCAAGCACAAGGAGAACCCTATAATCTGCATAGGGCTTTACAGCGACACAGAGGAGACCGTGTTTACCTACAAGGAGTCGAAGTTCGGAAAAGCCGTAACCCTGAAAGACGAGCGGGAGATGCTCAATGGGTTTTTCGAGGCGGCAGAGGACTATGACGTGCTTGTGTCATACAACGGAGACAACTTCGACCTGCCCTTTCTGCAGGGAAGGTGCAAGGCGCTGGGGATTAACTGCCCGATAACCCTTAGCGCTAGAGGGGCAAAATTCAGGGGGCTGCTCCATGTTGACCTTTACACGGTCGTCTCAAAGCACCTCCGGATGGAAATAAAGACCAAATCAAGAAAGCTTAATGACGTGGCGCAGTTCTTCCTCGATGAGGGAAAGACGGGGCTTGACATTGCAGGAAGCGGAGAGGACATATGGAACTCAGATGACCTGAAGAGAATTGCAGAGCTTTTTGAGTACAACCTGCAGGACTGCAAGATTACTTTCCTTCTGGGGGAAAAATTTCTTCCCCTGGAGTACAGGTTCTCAAATATAGTGGCGCTTGACCTGTTCAATGTCACGCGCATTGGATTTAGCCAACTGGTTGAGGGCTACCTGATGAAGCAGGCAACGGGGCAGGATATACTTATTCCGAACAAGCCCGGAGGCAACGATATCGAAGAGAGGCGCCTTCAGACTTATGTGGGGGCTTATGTCCATAAGCCCGTCCCAGGATTGTACCAAAATGTCTCTGTCATGGACTTCAAGAGCCTGTACCCATCCATCCTGGTTTCCCATAATATTTCCCCCGACACCCTGGACGAGGAAAAGGGCGAGCAGGCAATACGGATAAAAGGGCCAAAGGGCGAGGTCGTGCACCGCTTCAGCAAAAGCCCTGAAGGGTTTATCGTGAGAATTTTAAGGGAAATTATCGAAAGGAGAGCCAAAATGAAAAAGGAAAGCGGCAAAGGGGTGGACGAAAAGGCCCTTAAAAACCTTGCTAATGCTACCTATGGCTACCTGGGCTTTTTTGGCGCCAGGTGGTATTCAAAAGAGTGCGCCGAGTCAATCACAGCGCTTGGCAGGGGCTACATTCAGACAACCATTCTCGAGGCGGAAAAGGCAGGTCTTAAGGTCATCTATGGGGACACTGATTCCCTGATGGCAACGGGCGAAAAGGGGCTTGTAAAGAGCTTTCTTAAAAATGTCAATGACAATCTCCCCGGGATAATGGAGCTTGACTACCAGGGCTTCTACCCAAGGGGCATCTTCGTCGGTGAAGAGGGGCGGGGAACAAAGAAACGGTACGCCCTTATAGACGAATCAGGGAATATCGAGATAAAGGGGTTCGAGTTTGTCCGGGGAGACTGGAGCCGGATTGCGAAGGAAACGCAGATGAGAGTTATTGAGCATGTGCTGGATGGCAAGGCGGAAAAGGCCGTGGAGTTCGTGAAGGAAACCTGCCGCAGGATAAGGAAAGGCGAAATCGAGAAGGAATGGCTTATAATTTCCAGGCAGATGACAAAGTCCCCAGAACGGTATGGAATAATTTCCCCTCACGTAAAAGTCGCGCGTGACCTCAAAAGAAAAGGCGTCTCAATTTATCCCGGATTTGTCGTGAAGTATATCATCACAAGAGAAGGAAAGCTCGTCTCAGACCGGGCAAAATGGTGGGAAGACGCAATGAACTATGACTCCGAGTACTACATCAACAATCAGGTGATCCCTCCCGCCTACAGGATTCTTTCGGTCCTTGGGTACAGTAAGCAGGAGCTGATCGGCTGCCAGACAAACCTGGGGAGTTTCTAGAGGGTTGTTAGCAAAGAGTAATTAATGTTTATCCTACTTCAAATATGGGCAAGGATGAAACCAGTCTTGAAGCCTATTACGGCTATCTCTGTGACAGGTGTGGAGGGCAAAAAATCACCTATAAAACCCTCCCACAACTATTTCCGAAACTAGAATTAATGAATCCTCTGAAAATTGCCCGTTCTCTCGGGGTAGAAACCTCACGGATTTACGGATATCACCAGTTCATGCATCCACGTCCCCCCGGTAAGGCAGATTCTCTTCTACAAACTCTGCATTGCGTAGAGGAAGGAGAGTACCTCACCCCGGAGCAGATTGGTCGTGCAATGGGTGTTAATGGAAGATCTATTCGTGGAATGGACCTTCTCTCAAAGCTGGAGGTCTTGGACAAGCAGATTGTATCGGGGGGAGGAGTCATAAAGCAGGTGAGATATTTTCCACACCCGGCCTACTTGGAAACTGCATGGCCTTATCTGAAAGACGCAGATAAATTGGTCCCCTAAGGCGGCTTTAGATCCTTATCGTCATTTAGCGAAAAAAAGTTTTTGAAGGCATTTATTTGAATTGTATTACATACAGGTGATTAATGTGCAATATCCCAATCCGTATGGTCTCTTTGGTAATCCCTTGGTAAGAGAACTCTCTGGGGAAATTCCCCCTGTAGTAAGCTGGGAATTAGAGGAAGAAAGTATGGAGGGTGGACCCGAAACAGCCATCCACCAGCGCTTAGCCAAGTTTCCGGATATGGAGCGACAGGTTCATTTGGATTGTCTGCACCAGATACTGGAGCTGGAAAATGGATGTAGGCCAGAAATCTACCTTTTTGGATCCGAACACCCTGCAGGGGAACTTTCTCTTATTCTGAAAACCCCTCAGGGTTATGGTGGGGGAGCAGTTTACGGCCGGGTGAAGGATTGTTTTTCTGGAGTGGCACTAGAAGATGGAGAGGAATTTATATGCCTTGGCTACAACAGTTGCATTGGAGATAATTGCAGAAGGGTAAACCTACATCTGGCCTAAATAGAAGGTTACTTTGCAACCTTGAATTCATAAGCGCCTGAGGCGAATTTCTTGCCGCAGTTTTTGCATTCCCAGACTCCAAAGGACTGCCTTAGGACAGAATTCTCCTTTGAGCAGTTGGGGCAGGTGTATTTTGTTTTTGATTGCTCGTATGATTTATTGTACGAAACTCTCAGTTTTTTCCCGTATCTTGGGCCGAATTTGCCCGATGCCGCGACTTTCTTTGTTGCCATAAAATAAGTGGTAAAGGATAAATAGGTGGGTATAGTTATGAGGCATATCAGGAAATCATTGATTTCTTTGTCTATTGCAATAGTTCTGGCGTTCTTCATCAGCTCTGCTGCCAATGCACTGGTAACTCTATATGACGTGGGCAGCAGCTCACAGGCATGCTGGCTTATTGCCGAGCAAACACTTGACCCCAATATTCTGGCCTGCCTTGAAAGAGGCGGCGAGTGGAACCCTGACGGGTACTGTGACTTTGAGCAGGACAATTTCGGCATTTCAAGAGCGGTGCCCACCCTAATGCTGGTCCTGGGCATAATCGCCATGGCGTTTGGCTGGTACGGCTTCAAGGTTGAAACCATCCGGCACGGAGTTGTCTTTGGAGGCGTCCTTTCAATTGCCTATGCGCTCCTTCAGGGTGAGCAGTTTGCCACAATGACTGTTTTGATTGGCATGCTGCTGGTTGCCCTGATTTGGTTTGCAAACAAAGAAGAACTGAACCCTCCAGCCAGAAAAAGAGTGCCGGCAGCCAGGAGGCGAAGATAGGAGCTTGTCCTTTTTATGATTTTTTTGAGTTTTTTTCTGTTCTTTAATGGGAGGTCACTTTGGAATGGCTGAGCGAATGAAAAAATTAAACTATTTATAAGTTTAAGCTATTATGACGGAAGATCCTATTGGCGCTTACAGGCGTATTGAATCTGGAGAGGGCACAATCGATGATTTATTCAAGTGTGCTGGACAGGTTTATGACAAGGTGGTTTCTGCAGCTGAATGTAGCATCTCTAAGAAATATACTGGCAGGGACTTGATGTTGGACCGGATGAATTGTCGTCCTGATAGAATCCTGGCCGCCGCAAAACTTGCGCTGGGGAATAAGTTAATGCCGACTGAAGAAGGCATATTCCGTGCGAGTGAGCACTTCGACAGATATACTAAGAACCTGGTATATCTGACTGGGCTTTTGGAAGAGGCCACACAAGAATACCAAATTGGCTTCAAGCCAAAACTGGATATCCGCAAGTCACCAAGGCATACCTCAAGGGCGGAGAAGGGCTCTCTTAAAAGATTGGAACAATTGAAAGAAGCATTGACCGGTTTAAACCTGCCTACCGACGGACTTTGTTCTCCCGAAAAGATCAGGAGTATAGTGAAGAATATTGATGAAGCGTACAAGTTCAAGTCCGGTGCTCACGGATTGCTTTACTCTGAAAGGGATCTTGAGTGCAATCTCGCCTAAGATGACAGTCTTTTTAAATAAATAACCCGATTATCTTATGGATGCTCAGGAAATGAGATTAAAAACCGGTACTACTACGCTTGGCATTGTCTGCAAGGACGGAGTGCTGCTTGCTTCGGAATCAAAAGCTACAATGGGCTACCTCGTGGCAAACAAGGACGTACAGAAGGTCTTCCAGATAGACGACCGAATGGGCATGACCGTTGCGGGAATGGTTTCTGATGCGCAATATCTTGTAAACCTGATGAAGGCAGAGATTACCCTCTACAAGCTTGAGGCAGGCGAAGAGATGACAGTAAACGCAGTCGCAAACCTTCTTGGCTCGATAATGTACTCCCGGAAATGGTACCCCTTCTACAACCAGATGATTCTTGGAGGAGTTGACAAGAGGGGCTCCCACTTGTTTTCTTTCGACCCTTCGGGCTCGGTTGTCGGGGAGGAGTATGTTTCGACTGGAAGCGGAAGCCCGTTTGTCTATGGCGTTCTTGAAAAAGACTTCAGAAAAGGGATGATGATGGACAAGGCAAAGGAGCTTGCAAAAAGTGCCATAAGGGCAGCGGCTGGCAGGGATATCGCCTCAGGCGGCCACAAGATATGGATTGCAGAGATAACAAAGGAGGGCTTCCGGCTTACAGAAGAGAAATTGACATTGGAATAACTAAAACCCCTTATAACAATTTTACCATTTTTTAGTTATGTCTGAAAGGGATATTGGTATCGCTTCTGCTCTACAAGCTCTTGGAGAGGCGGCAGGGTACGGGTGGCTGGATTATTCTAATCGCAGGAATATCCGGAGCATATTGGGACCCAGTGATGTTGAGCGCGCATTAGTGAAATGCACTCCTGACATAGGGAAAAGATGCAAACGGATGCTGGAGGATGCCCCTACCAATAGTACGGGGGTGACCATCAAAAACCTTTATGCGCTTAGTAATGGCCTATCAGCAGAGTTTCTCTATCCAGCCTTGCAGGAATTCTTGTCAACAAAAATTTATGGAAGGTCCCTTTTAGAAGAAGAAAATCCTACAACAAGAAAGTCACACACAAACAGGATAAATCTTATACTTAGTGACCTTGGGCAGATGGGCGTTTTTGAGACAAGGAATATTGCTTTATCTTCTGAAGACTATGGATGGCTTCTAAAGGGGAGTGAGCCAACACCTGAAGAGTTGATTTTTTTGAAAAAAAACCTCGACCAGCTTCCCGCATATAGACAAGGAATCGTCTACGGCGACCGTATCGGAGGTTGCTGGGATATTTCTCTGCTTCCGGACCAGCCTTACAGATTGACCCGTAGAAGTAGGAGGCAAATCTAACGGCCAGCCAAGAACTCTTATTAATTTTTAATCTATTTAAAGAATGGTACACAAATGCAGCAGGAGTTGGTTTTCGAGCACAAAGCCAAGAAACCAGAGAAAAGCAAGGAGATTTGCCCCTTTACACCTTAGAGAGCGGCTTTTAAGAACTGCCCTTTCGAATGAACTCAGCCAGAAATACGAAACCCGTGCAATGCCTGTGCGGCTTGGAGACAAAGTAAAGGTAATGAAAGGCAGCCACAAGGGAAAGCTTTCAAAAGTCTCCAGGGTTGACCACATTGGGCTCAAGGTGTATCTTGAAGACATAAAGGTTAAAAAAGCAGATGGGCGTGAAGTCCAGATTCCCTTCCAGGCGTGCAACCTGCAGATACTTTCGCTTTTTACTGATGACAAGAGGCGGCTTAAGTCCCTGGAGAGAAAGAAAAAGCGGCTGGCAAAGGAGGGAAAGACCGGGGTGGAGAAAGTGGAGAAGCCAACAGAAAAGGAAAAGCCCGCCAAGAAACCAGAGGGAAAGAAATCCGCACCCAAGGTTGAGAAGTGATGCTTAAATATTCCAAATTTGCAGATGTTATGTTATGGTAAGATGTCAGAAGAATCTATTAATTATTTGTGGGTGATATATTATGTTAGATAGATATAACCCGTTTCCATTCAAAACTGATGTGTTGAGACCCAGCTCTCCAGACCTTAGCAGGGCGCCAAAAGAGAGAATGCCGCCTGGCACGGGTTTGAGACAAGATTCAGACGATGGTTCGGATGATTTCGCCTTAGATCCCGTGCAAGCAATTTTTGGGGTGATGCGGATACCGGAAGAATTGCAACCTTCTGTTAAAGAGGGCATGCTTGAGCTTTACGACAGATTGCCAAAAAAATCGCTGAAGGGATGGCCTACTGATTGGGATCTCTATAAGGCCATTACAAGAATAGACCTGGGCGATCCTATGAGGACATTTAGCGAGTTGTACAAAAGAGTTGGGGAAAAGACTCCCGAACTGCCAGACCTGGCTTTAGACATATCAAAGGAACGTGTCGGCGAATCAAGCTATCTAGTTGAACCCGTTCAAAGAGCGCTCTGTATTTTTTCGGATGCCGCATTGGAAAGTGGCAGGAGGGGAACAGAGGGACTTATTGCATACGTGTAGCAAAACTATATTTTAATGCCAGCATAGATTATGGACCTCTTATCCATGCTAATTGGCCCCCTGATTGCTTCAGTTGTGGCTGCGCTGGTGATAATGATTTCAAGCGAAATAATAGAGCATAACCTCGAGCTCAAGCACGCGGTAATCCTGGCAGTAGCCGCAAACCTTGCGACGTCTTTTATCTCACCCTTTCTTGCGCCAATGGTTACAATGTACCTGCCGCTTCTTTCCATGAGAATTGCCGGCCAGCAGTTGGCTGCGCTCGTCCTGGGACTTCTCTTCTGGATAGTGCTTTCAGTCTTCATAATGTCCGATTCGCTTCTCATGGCCAAGATAAAAATCGCCTCATTTGGCTTTATTGTGACTACAATCGTCCTTATGGTGCTGCCCTACGTACTTTCTTTTGTCGGGCTTTGAAGGAATTTTGGGTGGCGCATATTTTCATATTTTTATTCAAGGGAGGGTCCCAATCAATCCGAATTTCAAGGAAATTTTTAATTGGTGGTTGGCGACAGCCTGAATTTTCCGCCTATTGAGCAGTACTCTTCGAGACCGACAGAGGACTTAACTTCTGTGTTCGGTATGGGAACAGGTGTACCCCCTCCGCTGTGGTCGTCAACCTAAATATAATTAGGAAATTATTAATTAAACAGAAGTCCTGGAGGGATAGAACAGTCATAAACTCCCTTCTGATTTGAGAGCCATTACCCTTCTTTCGACCTCGTCACAAAGACCAGAGGTTCGATTTGACCAAAACTCAGACTCTGAGCTACGTGGACCAACATGCAAAATACCTCCTTCGATATAAAAAGGTTGGCGCTCGTGACCATATCCTATAGTGAACGGTGTCTTTCCATAATTAAAGATCTCTGGAAAATAGTGATATCTCGTGGGAAGATTTTTGTCCAATAGTTCAAATCCAATTTCTCCCATTTACTACTTATATTTAAATATTCTTTAGTAGTATCTATGTCCACCGCTCATCCAAGATATTACTAGACGTCCTTTCAGCCAGTTTTTTCATATCCCTCCCAACCTCAAGCTTCATCCTCTCATAATCCATGCCAATAAGTGAACCCAGCACCTCAAGGCGGGCAAGAAGCTCCAGGCGCTGGTCGTGGCTCATATTATCGAAGTTTCCGTCTGGAATTTCGAAAAGCTGCTTAAGCTTTCCAGGCATGCTAAACTCAAGGGTGGGCTCAAGGAAGAAAGCCAGCACTAGAATTAGGAATCCGAGTGCGCAAAGGGCAACAAGGAAGAGCCATAAGGGAGTAAGCCAGCCGCCAAGGCCAATCTGCGGCATATAGGCATTCATCATGCTCAAAAGGGAGATGAAAGCAAAAGCCAGAGCCAGGTCTACCCTGCGGCTGTTAAAAAAGTGCAGGAGGTCATGAAGTTTCGAGTATTGTTCAAGCATTCTGCTCGCTTTTGCCTTATACTTTCGTTCTGCCTGCAGCTTTAGAACTGTAAGGCGGCTCAACTCTCCAGAAAGAATTTGGGTTCTCAAAGCGAGGTCAAGTTCCCTGAGTTCTTTGGACAACTGGGCATTCCAGGCCATAATTAAAACCCAACAAAATAGTTTCAAAACAGAAAGTCTAAGAACTCTGTCAAAGAGCTGTTTAAGAGTAGACCTTATTAGCTAGGGCTGGAGAGGTATTTAATGTATATACCTTTAGGGCCTCATAGGAGTTTCTAAAAACCGGCCCAAGCACTAGTCGCATCCCCTTTTCATAGGGTTCCATATAGCAAGGCCTTGCTTCACCCCCAGGCAAATCTAAAATAACCTGCGTATGTGAGTGAGAAAAATCGAACGGTCGTTCTTGAACCGGCAACTCGTTTGAACCATCCAAGTGCTCATATAATCTATCTAGATCCAAACCTCGACATCCAAGCAGTGCAGCAACGCTTCCTTTAGTCATAATTGAATAACCTAAAAGTATTTATACGCTACTTTTTCGGGACGATATTTGTCGAACAGAGGGCACTGTATCGGCTTAAAAATAACTATAATTTGACAAGTCAAATGGAAGGCTATTGCCGCCACCAAGCCCCTGGGTGGCCATTGCAAAGGTATATGCAAAGTCCCGGTAGGTATAAGGCAGGTTAAACATGCCTAGGCTCAATTCCTCAAGATGGGCATCATAAACGGCTTCTGAAACTGTCTTGCCGTCACGCTCCAGCTCAAAAACTTTTCCTCTATCGCTGCCGTTTTGCGTTGTGGGCTTATAACGGTTCCCCTTCCAGGGATAAATTTTTACCTGGCACATTTCCTCCGTTTCGGGGTCTATGATACACCATCCAGTTTCAGAGTCATAGAGAACATTGCCTTCCAGCACATTTCCATAGGTGTATATCTCCCTATCCTTGGGCGGGTTTGACCTTTTAACTCGGACTAAGATTAGCTCCTGCTTTCCAAGCTCTTGTTCAGACTGAAGGCGAAGCCAGTCATAGTACTTTCGTATCACATATTGAGGCTCTAATCTTTTAGGAGCGCAAATATCGCAGTCGCAAATATGGTTTGGATTAAAGTCATTCACAATATAAGTGCTACAGCACCCGCTCCGGCTAATAGTAATGTCTCTTGGAATGTAAGAATAATTAACCGTATCCTCAAGAACCGACCGATTATGTTTCCTAAGCTCTGGATCCTTGTGCCATAATCCTTCCAACCCATCCCTGTCCGGCCTGTGTGAATGGGTAACAAGGTCAACTTTTGAGCAAATTTTCAGTTTTTCTGAAAGTGGTGCCGGGTACGCGGGTGGATTCTGTCCCAGCCGGGGTGGTGGCGGAGGCGGTTTCTTCATGAAGATTGTGTCCAACATTCGGGTAACAAACCCGTCCTCAGAGCCAGATGTGCCTGGTTTCTTGGCAGATACTCTCTTGGATGGTCTCATAATCTCCACTCATAAAGCTTAAAAATTATAGAAAAACCCAAAAATCAATTGGAATTAGAACCTTGTAAGTCCCTTAAGAAGGGCTTCTCTCTCGTTTGTGTGCCCCTTGAACATGCTGTCAAGAATCCTCTCGATGTAGGCAACTCTCTGCTCAAGCTTGTCTACCATTCTCATCTGTTCGACGAGAGCGCACCAGACCTGCGCGATCTGGATGTTCTCAGCGCTTTTGTAGGCGCACCTGTGCTTTCGGGTTGCTTCCAAAAGAAGGTTCAATGACTGTTCTGCTTCTGCCGAAAGGTTTTCCTTCCAGTCTCCTCTATCTTTTCCGTTGTCCATAGTTTTCACCGTATAATAATGAACTGTATGGAATCTTTAAATACTTTACAATGGCGACTCTTTGAAGTAATAAATACCTATAATAATACATGGTGCGAAAAACAGCCACGAACTATTCCTTGGATGAGCTTCTTGAGCCGTTTCCAGGCCTCTTAAACTACCTGCTTTTTGGGGCTAAAGGCGATGTCACTGTTGTAGATCAGAACGTGGTTAATTATTGCATGACACCGGTGACGGAAGCAACAATTCTTGTGGGGAAAAATCCTTGCAGGGTTACTCACGAACTGGACTGCGGATGTTACCCCTCCTATACGTTTGAAGGTTTCATTCCTGGAGTGAGGGATAGAGTAGAGTTGGTAATTCCCAATGGACAGCCAAGCTATGCCAGCCACAGTCAACTAAAAAGATTTGTAACTATAAAGTAATTACTTTTATCTCCTGTATCATATAGTTTCCAGTACAGAAAAGTATATATATTTTAGATGTTATCATTACTGTATGGTTACAAAGAATATGGAAGCAAACAAAAAGTCGGTGGGGTTGATAATTCTTGGAATAGTGTGTTTGCTCTTTGCTTTTTGCCCAACCGAGGCTACCCAGTGGGCAAATCTTTATGTTCACGTTACTGACTGCGCAACAGGCGAGGCCCTGTCCGGCGCAAACGTCGTCGCTAACGGCGAGGTGTATAGGACTGCAACTACCAATTCAGCGGGAGTTGCTTATTTCCACGCTCTTGTTTTGGAGCCTGGTGGAACGGAAAGGTACGACATTACCGCTTCAAGAACAGGATACCACTCCAAAACGGTTACAACCTATGTTGCCTGCAGCCAGACACACCACATCTATATGTGCCTTGACAGATGTATTGTATGTGGGGTCGATGTCCGGGGCGTTGAGGCAAGAGACAACCAGATAACTGCCATTATCGAGAACACCGGAAACTCCCAGGAAACCATTACTGTAAACTTCTATGTCGGAAATACCAGAGTTGGCACTACTTCCACCACCATTAGCCCCGGGGCTACAGCTAATGTGTACCAGAACTATAACTTCCCATGCGGAAGCCATAATGTGAGGGTGGAGGCAATTGCCGACTGCGGCTCAAGGGACGAAGGAAGCACAACTTACCAGAAGCCATGCAACTGCCCTCTAAGCATAAGCGTAAGGGAGGACAATGATGGCC
The DNA here is from genome assembly GCA_016932615.1 of Candidatus Aenigmatarchaeota archaeon. Taxonomy (NCBI): domain Archaea; kingdom Nanobdellati; phylum Candidatus Aenigmatarchaeota; species Candidatus Aenigmatarchaeota archaeon. Next base: position 27,806 of record JAFGCN010000025.1, on the reverse strand, counting down.
CTCTCAGCGCAAATGTCTATGTTGGCGGCCAGTATGAGGGCTATTCAAGCTGGCTGAGCACTACGGTAAATGTGGGAACCCACCTTGTTGAGGGAAGGCGTGATGGGTACGATTCCGATTCAGAGTCGGTCACCTGCCACTCCAACGAAAACCTCAATGTGGTGCTGAACCTTCGAAAGCAAATCACCTGCGATGTGGAAGTCTATAACGTAAGGGTTGACGGAAAAATCATAGGCGCTACAATAAAGAACCCTGGAAACAGCAAAGAGGCAATAACCGTGAATTTCTATGCGGGAAGCCAAAAGCTTGGCACAAAAACCCTGACCCTTGAATCGGGGGACTACAAGTATGTCGAGCTTGAGGCGCAGTTTCCTTGCGGAAAGCAGGTAATAAGGGTAGAAGCAATAGCAGACTGCGGGGCAAGGGACGAGGACTCCATAAACTATGAAAATGAGTGCGAGTGCACGCTCAACACAAATGTCTTCAGCGAGGACAAGCTGCCAATGTCAGCAAGCATATACCTTGATGGGACTTACGTAAAGTACGGAAGCTATTACACCACCAAAATCGGCTCTGGAAGCCACAGGGTGGAAGCAAAGTCCGGCCAGTACGACACTGACTACAAGGTTGTCGAGTGCTTCACTGACGAGACCATAAACGTTGACCTTATCCTGTCAAAGCAGAAGTGCGTAATTGAGGTAAGGGTAAAGGACAAGCAAGGCGTGCTTATTGAGGAGGCAATGGTCGAGCTTGACAATGAAAAGAAGCTTACCGGGCTTGACGGAGTTGCCCTTTATGAAGAGATTTCACCTGGAAAGCACAGGGTTTATGCAAAGAAGCAGGGCTACAAGGAAGATTCTGCCACTGTCGAGTGCGACAGGGGCGAGCACAAGGTAGTCGAGCTTTTCCTTACGCAGACTGAGGGAAACCTTAAGGTCCACGTCAGCGACTGCAAGACCGGAATTGCCATGGAAGGGGCAGAAGTCGATGTGATTAACGGCATCAACAAGCAGGGAACAACCAATGAGTACGGTTACGCTTACTTCTCGGGGCTTCCAAAGGGAAGCTACGAGGTTTCAGCAATAAACAACTGTTACAACCCAAAATACAAGAACAATGTGGCAGTTTACACAGACTACATGACAGTGGTCGAGCTTTGCCTTGAAAAGAAAGACGAGTGCAAGGAAGATGAAGACACCTGCGACCTTACCGTAAGGGTCCGGGATGAAGAGGACGGTGACGCCTTGGACGCAAACATCTACCTTGACGGGGACTTTGAAGACCAGGATAGCGACCTCACAATAACGCTTGACAACGGCTACCACACAGTGAAGGTCACAAAGAGCGGATACAACGGCCAGAGCAGGGGAGTCTACTGCAGCAATGGAAACGATATAACTGAGACCTTCCTTCTTAAGGAGGACGGCAATGGAGACGAAGAAGATTGCGAGGTAAAGGTCTATGTCGAGGATGAGGATGGAGACGAGCTTGAGGCAAAGATTTACCTGGATGGAGATTACGAGGGAACCTATGATTACAAGATCTTGTATGTCGATTACGGCTACCACACTATAAAGGCCACCAAGAGCGGCTACGACACCCAGACCGAAAGCATTTACTGCAGCAACGGAGAGGACATCAAGGAAACATTCGTTCTCGAAGAGGAGGACAATGGGGATGAAGACGAGTGCAGGGTAAAGGTCTATGTCGAGGATGAGGATGGAGACGAGCTTGATGCAAGAATCTACCTTGACGGCGACTATGAAGGAACTTACGATTACAAGGTCCTGTATGTCGATGAGGGAAAGCACACGGTAAAGGTGACTCAGAGCGGCTACAGGAGCGAGAGCAAAAGCGTATACTGCGACGACGGTGAAACCGAAACCCTGAACTTCGAGCTTGAGGAAGGAGAATCCGAGGGCGAGATGGTAGATATAACCGAGGTTGAAATGGTTCCCGAAAGGCCTGTGATAGGTGAGATGGTAAGAGGAAGCGTCACGCTTAAACTTCTTGAAAAAGAGGGCTCATACGAGATGGTTGACCTAAGGATAAGGGTGGACAGCACGCTCGAAAAGACTGCAACCGTCAGGTTCGACTACGAGGGAGAGGAAAAGGTCGTTGCCTTTTCATTTGACAGCGAAGACTACTCCCCCGGAAAGCACACTCTTGAAGTGGAGGCAACTGTAGACTCTGACCTTGCGACCAGTACAAAGGCCTTCTATATAGATGAAGAAGGAGAGCCATACGGACCTTCGCCTTACACTGACAAGCACTGCCTGAGGATAAAGGATATCTCGGTAAAGAACCTGCCTGTAAAGATAGGCGACTCTGCAAAGCTCAGCATCGTTGTTGAGAACTGCGGTGAATACTATGAGGATGGAGTGACGGTGAAAATCGAGAACTCTGATGTTATGTTTACAAACAGCTTTACCCTTCTTAAGGGAAGCCAGAGGACATTTGACCTCAACTACGAAGTAGAGGGCATAGAAGACCTCACAATAACCGCCTGGAACAAGAACTACGAGACCAGCGAGACTTTCCAGATAAAGCCGGAAAGCGGACACCTCGCAATCTACCTTGAAAAGCAGTACCGGCTCTACACAAGAGAGGACACAAAAATCGAGTTCAGGGTGAGAAACACCGGGAAAGTCACGGACACTTTCACGCTTGAAGTCTCCGAGAACATAAAGGACTGGGTGTATGACCTTCCTGAGACAGTCACGCTTGCTCCAAACGAGGAGGCAACTGTGCAGATGTTCGTAAACCCTGGCTCGACAACCGGAAAGTTCGACTTCGGCATCACCGCCACAACAAAGCTGTCTGAGAAGACCATGGTCTCAGAGCTAAGCATTTCTGACAGGTGGACATTTCCAACAGGCGCATTCTTTGCCGCTTTCTTTGGGGACTTCTCCTGGCTGGTATGGCTTGCACTGATACTTTTCATACTGCTCCTTCTGTACCTTTTGGCACTTCTTCTGGGATACCTTTGGAGAAAGTACAAGGAAAGAGAGAGCAAAAAGGAAAAGGCCGTAAGAAAGTCTGAAGAAGGTCTTGAATCCGGAAGTGCTGAAGAGGTTTCATCCAAGAAATCGGGAAAGGGTGCAAGTGAAGCCAAAAGCTTCAGGTACTCTGAAGAGGATGGCCTGAAAGTCACTCTTTCTGACAAGTCCGGAAAGGCGCCTGTCGGATACGAGTATGAGTCACAGCCAAAATCCACAAAATACTGGTGGCAGATGGACCACCCGGCTTACCACATGGAATTAGGAAAGGGCAAGGTGGAGGGAAATCTGGAAACAGAAACTGAATCTTCCAAGCAAAGAAAAAGGTTCTGGTGGGACAGGGATTGCGTAGAGTACTCTAGCAAAGACTGCCAATAAGCAAATCAAAGGCAAAAAATCCAGTCGGCCAATATATATCAATACAAATATGGTTATGAATAAAAAAACCAATCTGTCTAGAGGAACGGCTAAAAAATCTGAAAGCTATCCAAGATGCTCTGAAGGAGGAATACTCGTGCTTAATATTGACCGGGACAATGACCTGGGAGAGAAAACAGGAATCAGCGGTCCAGTTATCGGCAAAGAGGAAAACCTTGAAGCAGCGAAAAAGCTGGCCGTTGCAGATCCCGGGGAAAGTGATGCCAACTGCATATTCGGGGCGGTAAAAGAGTATGATGAGCTGCACCGTCAGGGCCACAAGGTTGTTATTGCAACAATTACCGGAGACCGGCGCGTGGGGACCACCTCAGACATGGTGTTGGGCGAGCAGCTCGAGGAAGTGATAATGAACTGCAAGCCGTCGAAAGTTGTATTCGTTTCTGACGGAGCTGAAGATGAGTTCATAATGCCGCTTGTCCAGTCTAGAGTGCCAATACTTTCAGTCAAGCGTATAATCGTCCGGCAAAGCGTAAAGCTCGAGAGCGATTATTACGTAATGCTTACTTTTTTCAAGGAACTGCTTGCTGAACCTCGCAACAAGAGAGTCCTGCTTGGTTTGCCTGCGCTGGTTCTGGTCACTTACGCCATTTACGGAAGCATCGCCTGGAGGTTTACAGTTGGCCTGACAGGGGTTTACCTCATAATCAAGGGCTTCCAGCTTGAGGACATGATGGAGGGTTTCGTAAGGGAACTCAAGGCAACCTTAGCCCAGGGTCGGCTATCATTCTTCCTCTACTCTCTTGCGGCGGTTTTTCTCATGGTGGGCGTCTTTCAGGGGTATAACACCTACAATAACCTCCTTCCGGGGACAGATTTACTGAAGTCTTCTGTTGCATTTGTTGATGCCGGGCTGGAATATTATTTATTCTCAGTTCTTTCGTTCCTAACTGCAAAACTCCTTATAGTCGGAGGAAGAGACAGAAAAATCTTCAAGTACCTGACCTATTACGCCCTGGCTTTCTCGACATATATCATGTTTGAAAATGCCTTTGCCTACATTACCGCTCAGGGAAACCTGATGCGGCTGGTAATTTCAGTCATAGCGAGCTTCATGATTCTCTCTGTCGCTTTCATTACAGAAAGAGTTGCCTTCTCAAAATAGCTGACCTCTTAGGAAGTGTTGCTTTTCCTTGAAGAAGTCTCACAATTTAGGGCTCCTTTCCAGATTCTTTCCTTTTTTGCTAACAACAGATTACTTCCACTTCCGAATATGCCTCTTTTCTCACTCTTGCTTAAATGCTTTTAGCACCAAAAACCCTTTAAAAGCCCACATTGAGCCAAAATTAACCGGCATTTATCACTGTTGCCCTGCCAGCACACACAATCCACACAATTCCAAAAACCATGTCCTCTCACACTCACAAAATATTGGGGTGTGGCATCATGACAAAAATTATTCAACTGTACTAGAATACATATATCTTAAGAATATACATTATTTATAGTGTCTGTTTGGATATATTTTTGATAAGATATTATGTGAACAATGTTACAAAAAACAACTATAAACCCACACACAATTATAACGCTGTTTTAACCCCTTTTTTTGACACTAAATTGTGCCCGATACCATACCGCCAGACGCTCTAAAGACAGGGAAAACTTAGAGGAAATTCTCATGGGCGCGTACTTTCCTTCCTTGTCCAGAATACCAAGCCGCTGGAGCTTATTTGCCGCATCGTAGGCCGTTCCCCGGGGAAGATTGTTTTTCTCGACAATCTCACTGATGGTCTTTTGCTCCTCAAGAAGCTCTCTCAGGATTATCTGGGCGGCCTCCCGCATCTTCGCCTGGGATCCCGGAAAGATAACCGAAACAAAATCAGATATGCTGAATTCCCCAAGGTTGATTTTCTCGCTGTGGTAAGGCGTGACTTCCATAATTTACTATATGCCGACAATACATATATATAGCCCTGTTTTTTGAATGAATTCTGTCGGCAATTAGCAGACGTTTATATATCCCTAGTAAATAAGGGGGATTATGGACGAACAAGAGTCCAAAATAGCAAGGGGGAGGTATTTTGTCGGTTAATAATGGACAATATGCGGTTTAAAGTGGCTTTAATGATAAATTCAAAAAACTCAAGAATTTCTCGAAAGTCAAATGCTGACCGCCCAAAGTCTGAAACTTTGCTAAGAAAATCGGTTGGATGGTGGCTTCTACTCGGCCTTTGCAGGTGTTTTTGGTGCCCTTTCAGGCGCGTGCTCCTGAATCTTTGAAAGGCGCCTGACCACGCTTTCGAGGTCCAAAGCAAGGTCCTTTCCTGTCTCTGTAAGCTCTACATACTTTACCCTTTTGACCTTAGTGAACTTAACCAGGTCAAGCTCCTGAAGCTTATCCAAAAGCCGGATAATGTGCGAATAAGTGCAGTCAATCTCCTTTGAAATCCTGTTTACATACTTTGGCTTCTTGTCTGCTGCCTTAAGAGAAAGCATCAATTTTGCTGGCTTCTCTCTAAGGAACAATGCTAGTGCCGTATCTTCTTTTTCGCTCCACATAATATGATATGGTATATATATAAATATTTATAGTTTGCAAGAATATAAATATCATACGAGTGTAAGACATGTGAGAGTTTATAGCTGAGCCAAATCCGGGTGTAATCGATAGGATGTTTTCTATAAATATCTAAGAAACAACATAAACTAAGAAATACTTTTTTTAGGATATTTACCATAAAACATATTGCTCAAGACATATATTTTTGAAAAATACGAAGACACACAAAATGTGAGAGTTGGGTTTTCACACATTGGAATGTTACTTGGAGTGAGTGAGACTGCGGGGGTAAAGGAAATAGATGAGAAGGGGTCGGGGTAGTTGCTGCAAGGGGCCAAAGTGGTCGGAAACCAGACATTTGCCGTAAAAGGGTGGATTGGTGCAATAATTGCTTGAGAGGTATCATTATGTCACTGAGATACCATATAACCGGTGTGCCCCACGGCAAAGAGGATTTTGTGAGCTATTGCCAAGATAATGAAGTAACTAAGGCAGAGGCAAGGATATATACCTTCACGCAACCTGTCCTTGGCAGCCGCCCGCCTTTTTTCACGCCCCGTAGCCTGCTCGAGAGTAAAGATATATCTGCCTTACTGGAATCGTAGCGGACTACGAACAGGCCTGTATAAATATCTCGGAATATGCTGCCATAGGACTCAACAAGAGAGGTAAGAGTATTCTACCGACAATATTGAGAACAGAATGCAGCGCCATCCGAGATGCCATTTCTGCAGCAAGATACTTGGATGGCAATGGAATACATGCAACGGTTGGAATTATGACTCCATTGCGTGGTAGCAAGAGCCCAAAAATCAGGAGGGGGCTGGAAATAGAAACTGCAGCAGATTTTCTCAAAAAACACAAAGAAAAAATTCCAAAAGCACAAAGTCGGGCAGGAAATAATGCCTCGAGAATTATGCTACATCTGCCCCTTGGCGGAATACATAAACTGTACCCTGAAGTACGCTAAACACTTCGACCCAGAATTTTAATTCAATGGGATTCTGGGTTATAATCACCACCTTCTTTTTTATACCCGACTATATATTATGAAGCCAAAAAAGAGATTTTCTGCGAAACCAAAGATCGACCTGGCCAACTCATTTGGAATTGCGATGGTGGCTTTGATAGGAATACTCGCCGTAACGATGGCCTTTGGCTATCTTAAGGAGCCAAAATCGATATCCAACGGCGAGCTTTCAGCCATAAACAATTTCGATGAATGTGTTGCTGCAGGATACACCCTGCTTGAAAGCTTTCCACAGAGAGAGTGCCGGACGCCCGATGGAAGAATATTCGTTGAAGGCACGATGCCTGCTCCCCCGCCAATTGAAGACCCTTACCTAAACCAAGAAACCTGCGAGGTGTGGGGCGGAAACTGGAATGAGTGCGGAAGCAGGTGCCTACTTGAAACTCAGGGAAGGGAAGATATAGAATGTGCGCTTGCCTGTGAAGCCCTCTGCGAGTGCGGCGGAATTGCCGGATTTACCTGCCCCGACGGTTACACATGCGTAAGGCCAGAGGAGATTCAGGAAGCGCTTGGCTACTGCGTTCGCTCAAACCTTGCGCTTCCGGAAGAAACCCCAATTACTGAGAGTGTTGCTGAAACACCTGTAAGCCAGGTCCAGACGCCTGAAGAAGCAATAGAAGCTGCCAAAAACACAATCTGCTCCATGAATGGAATATTGACTGGCGAGGTGACTTATGATGAATTCACACACAGCTGGTGGATTGACCTTGAGCCATACGAGCCATTTGAGGGCTGCAACCCCGCCTGCGTGATTGATGAGTTTACGCTGAACGCAGAAGTCAACTGGAGATGCCTGGAAGCGGCGCCTGCCGAAGAAGTTGGGGAAAACGAAATCTGATTTTACTAATTTTGGAGTTTTTATCTAAATGCTTGTTATAGCAGACTTAGGATATCTGAAGGAATAAAATTACTTCAAAATCTCGGCAACTGCAAGTGGCGCCTTGTTTGGCTTTGCCTGCTTTCTAAGCACCACCAGCCGGTTCTTGTGCCCTGGAACTGAGCCGTCTACCAGAAGGTAGCTGCCCTTTACAATCCCATAACCGGTAAAGCCCGCCATGGGATTGACTTCCTCGGGCTTATCTGAAATTTTCAAAATAAGCTTGTTTATCTCGGTCCTCTTTCCAAATCCAAGCTGTCCTGCCCGGGGAACCGTTCTCAGAACCTTCCTGGGTGTTGTCGGACCCATAGTACCAATCCTCCTTCGGCCCTTCTTGGAGTGGTGGTTTCTTCTCTTTACCCCAAACCTCTTAACAGGGCCGGCAGTCCCCTTTCCGGTAGTTATTGCAGTAACATTTATAAAGTCGCCTTCCGCAAAGGCCTCGCCAATCTTAAGCTCCTTACCAAGCGCTGCTTTTGCTTTTTCCAAATCAAAATCTGTTCCAACCTCAAATATTTCCGGAGTTTTCTTGAGCCCAATTTTCCTTGGAAACATCGAGACCTGTAGCCGGATTTCATCATAAGATTCGGGCACTTTCCCGCCATCTTCCTTCTTGTAGCTAAATTGCCTCTTAAGGTCCTTTTTAAGCTCCTTTGGAAGGGCTTTGACATCAAAAAGGGTGCCTACCTTTCGCTTGCCCCTGACGCCTTTTCGGTAGAATGTAATTGCAATTGGGTAAACCGGTGGTATCTCAAGAACCGTTGCCGGCTTTACGATGTCTTTTCCATAATTTACGTTCTTTCGGGTTTCATTGGCCGAATACTGCACCATTCCTACCTTGTAGGCGGCAAAGCCCTGAAGGCCGGACCCGGACCAGGTTGAAATTCGGGGGTAAATCCTTCTGGCTCTTACTCTTGGCCAAAATTGCGTCGAACCCCTCCTCGGTCCATGTGGTGCTCCCATTTTATTAACTCGCACTTAACTTTAAAAAGAAGCATTTAGCCCTCTTGGAAAGTAAGATAGCCCTACCTCCCTATCCGCTTCGAATGCGGGGCAGGTAAGTATCTCCAGCACCAGTGAATTTTGGTAAGGCCTGTACGTTCTGATCGTATCTTCAGGCAGTTTTAGTGCTTTTCCGGGGTAGAGCCACAGGGTTTGGAGGTTCCACGGGTCTTCAAGAGGAGACATTTTTATCCTCCCAAGGCCATTTTTAACATGGACATAATCAGTTTGGCCGCCAATGTCAAAATGCGATTCAGTAGGTCCGTCCAATATAACGCCATAGTACGAAACCCCCCACAACTGCGACTGTTCCGGAGGCATAAACTCTCTGAGGGCGAGGGTATCTGAAAGGATAATCCATTCACCTCCAATAGGGGTCAAGCCCTTAAGATGCCAGTCTGGCACTATGGAACCAAGCCCAAGCCGGGCCTTTTCGGCATCAAAATCAATCCTTTCATAGCAGGAAACCATACTTTAAGTAACCTAAATTATACTCATTATGGATGAAGAAATTCGCCTCAAGCGAACTCTTGCTTCAGTACTTATCGTCTCCCTTATTGGCATCCTTATCTATGCCATGCTTCCTTATATGGCCGGCGTTTTTGGCGCGCTTATAATGTATGTTATATTTCGCCCGGTCTACAGGCGGATCAGCGGAAAGCATCGTTTGCCCCAGGTGATTGCCGGGATAATTGTCATAATCCTTTCGCTTGCCGTAGTGCTGCTTCCCTCCATTTTTTTGGTCAGCACCGCATATTCCCAGATAAATCAGGTTCTCTCAAACAGCGGTTTTGTTGGGGAAGCCATTACAACCATAGATACCCTGGCCCCAGACCTTGAAATTGAGGACAACCTTCGCCAGGAAGTCAAAAATATAAAGTCGGCCCTGGGCGGAATAATCTTCAAGACCGCAAACAGTATGGCAAACATAGTAATAAACATCACCCTGATGTATTTCCTTCTCTATTACCTTCTTACTTCAGAAGACAGCTTCAGAAGAAAATTTTATTCATTAAGCCCATTCAACAAGCGCCACACAAACGAGCTGATAGTGGAATTTGAAAAAGTGACCAACACAACCATTGTAGTCTCAGGAATAATTGCAATCTTCCAGGGCGCCCTAATCTGGCTTTGTTTCTGGTACTTCGGTCTTCCAGGCGCCCTCTTCTGGGGATTTTTGGGGGCGATATTCTCATTCCTTCCCCTTCTTGGTCCCCACCTGATATGGCTTCCGGTTTTGATAATAAAAGCCCTTCAGGGAGATTACCTGGTGGCGGGGGTATTCTTTATAGTTGGAATCGTAATGACCATTTCCGACAGCGTAATCAGGCCGCCTCTTCAGCAGCAGATGGGCAATATCCACCCAGTGGTTTCCCTTATAGGCGTCCTTGCTGGAATTCCGGTATTCGGTCTCATGGGCGTCGTAATCGGGCCGCTGCTTCTTTCATACATCCTTTTGATGTTCAGGATGTACCGCCAGGAGTACCTTAAAGAGCCGGAAAGCGAGGGGGATTTAAACCACCTGCCACACAAAGAGGAGCACACCGAAAAAGGATAATTGGGCTAAAAATAACTCACATATTAGCTTTATTTTATCTATGTTATGGGCGAGTAGTTCAGCCCGGTAGAATACCCCCTTGGCATGGGGGAGGCCGTGGGTGAAGCTTTTCTTTGCAAAAGAAAAGCTCCAGGACCAAAAGAAAGCAGTTTCCTGCTTCGCAGGATTCTACTTTGAATTTTGGCTAGGATGAAAGGCTTCCACGACTTCAAATCCCACCTCGTCCATAATTTTTAAATTGTGTTTTGGAATAACCTCTCAAACCTGAAACTACAAAGCAGTTTTAGGCCTTGTTCGAGCGACAGCGAAGAACACAGGTCTCACCCCGCCCATAAACTTCAATTTCAGAAAGTGAGGTTCAAGCTGGAAGCTTCGCAGAAGATTTGGGCACTCATTTCTGCGGAAATGGCGCAAGCTCCTTTCAAAAATTTTCTTTCATTTTTCAGGCAGAATCTGCCTTTTCTTCTCGCAAAGTTGGGCACAGACTTCGACAGGGTCATGGATAGGAGAAAGGCAGGGATTATAGGCAAATTCTGACCGGGAAAGCTCTTTTAGGCCTATCTTTTGAGAAATAGCAAGCGAAAGCTGATTAATTCTTCCCAACACCTCCTCGCAGCCTGCAACTTGCGCGCCGATAAGTTTGCCTTCAGCATCCGCCACCAGAGTTATTGTAATGGGTTTTCCTCCTGGATAATACTCTGCCCTTGATGAGCCCCCAAAAGTTGCAGAAACCGCCCTTATGCCTTCCGCTTTTGCCCGGCCCTCTGTCAAGCCCGTCGAGCCAAGAGCAAGCTCCCCCAACTTCGAAACACTGGCATTGAGCACGCTGCCAAAACGTTCATCGCCGCCCAGCAGGTTTTCCGCGACAGCTGCCGCCTGCCTCACAGCAGTGCTTCCGAGCTGGCTCATTATTTGCTTTCCAGTCACAAAGCTTTTGCACTCCACGCAGTCTCCACAGGCAAAAATATTTTCATCGGTTGTCTGCATATTCTCATTTACTTTTATGCCGCTTCCAACTTCAAGCCCGCATTCCCTTGCAAGTGTTATGTTTGCGCAAGCACCCCCCGAAACAACCAGGAAGTCGAAATCTATAGTCTTGTCTCCGGCAACGGCCTTTCCCTCTGAAATTTCTCCAATCGCACATCCCGTAAGAACAGTAATGCCCCTTTCCCTAAGCTTCTCCTCCACTTTCCGCCCAATCTGCCGGTCAAAAGAGTTGGCAAGAACCCGCTCTCCGGCCTCTGCAAGGCTCACGTTAACCCCTGCTTCATTCAGGGCATATGCAAGTTCCGTCCCCACATAGCCCGCCCCGATTATCAGGGCTTTTTTGCCTGGCAAAATCTCGGACTTAATGCCTTGGGCGTCTTCCACCGTCTTAAGCGTATGGTATTTAAGTCCGGAAAGACCGTTTATCTGAGGCACTCTTGAAATGCTCCCTGTAGCTATCACAAGCAGGTCGTAGAAAATTTCCTTCATTTCGCTTCCGAAACGGTAAATTGCCTTTTTGGATTTTCGGTCGATTTTCTCGACTTTTGCGCCGAGAATAAGAATAATGCCATTTGTTTTGTAATCTCTCTCTTCAAACACAAATGCGCTATCAAAATGGGAAATTTCGCCCGAAATCACATATGGCAGCGAACATGGAGAGTAAAGTGTGTTTTTGCCACCCTCAAGCACAAGTATCTCGCATTCCTTATCCTTCTTTCTTAGCTGAAATGCGGTCTCGGTGCCTGCGGTCCCTCCGCCAATTATCACCACCCGCATAATCATTAGAAGCTCATATAAATACGCACAGTGCCAAGCTCTCCGAAAATCCATCAGGAATACAAAAGCTAAAGCATATATCTAGCAAAAACAAGATAGTTAATGGATGCTAAAGCCACTGTTTTAGTAGGCATAATGATTTTCATAGTGGCGATAAGCGGATGCACAACTCCAACTGAAACCGAAAGCCCTGAGCAGGGATGCCTCTCTTCGGGAGGAACCGTAGCGACTCAGATGTGCTGCAAGTCGGCAAGCGACTTTCCAAATACCTGCCTCATAGGCGCCTGCGGCTGCTCACCTGAAAACAGCAAAGAAGTAAAGGTTTGCGACTGCGGAGAGGGAAAGTGCTTTAATGGAAGCCAGTGTGTTGGCCTTTCCAGCCCGGGAATATCCAGCTTCGAGGAATGTGTTGCTGCCGGATACCCCGTACTGGAAAGCTACCCTCGGCAATGCAGGACTCCTGATGGACAGGTATTTGTGGAGGAAATTGAGGACCCGTTGAAAGCTGCCTGCATTGAAGCGGGCGGAAACTGGAATGAGTGCGGAAGCAGGTGCGCAATTGACAACCAGGGAAAAGAGGGTATTGCCTGCCCAATGATGTGTGAAGCCCTCTGCGAGTGCGGCGGAATTGCCGGATTTACCTGCCCTGCAGGATACTCCTGCAAGATGCCGGAAGGAATAGCTGACGCCCTCGGATACTGCGAGCCGGAAATAATCGGCGGGCAAAGGGATGAGTATGGCTGCCTGACACCTGCGGGATACTCTTGGGACTCTGAAGTTGGCGCATGCATAAGGGCTTGGGAGCTTGATGAAGGCCAGAAAAAAGCCGCAAAGATTGCAGTTGCCCCTTACAGCTTCGGAGTAACCGTGACCCAAGTGGAACCTTACAACTGCGAAGGGTGTTTCCTGATAAAGCTTGAAAGAAACGACAACCAGGAAAGGATTGAGGTAGAGCTTGGCAACTGGTCAATAAATCCTGCAAGCGAGATGCCCTCCTTTGAAGACGAGCTTATAGAAACTCAGGCCTGCCCCACGAACACCACAGAAAGCCAGATGGCATTAAAAGAAGCCCTGGAAATCGCACAGGGCAGCGAATGCTCTGAAAAGGGAACTCTGACAGACAGGCACTTCTGCAATTCTGTGACCGGAACCTGGTGGATTGACCTTGAGCCATACGAGCCAATTGAAGGCTGCAACCCCGCCTGCGTGATATTCACTGAAAACAAAAGCGCGGAAATCAACTGGAGGTGCACTGGAGCTTTGCCATAAGCTGTTTTTGATTCATTTTTCAGTTATTCAATCTTTGCTAAGCGTGACTGCTATACAAGCCGCTTAACTCTAAAGCCGCTTTTTTGAAAGCTTTGTCGCCAGCCCTTCGGCAAACTCGCCTGCTGCTGCCAGGTCTTTTTCGTCAGGGTGGCCCTTATTCATGCCGCCAATCAGCTTAAAGGGCCCCCAATGGTTAAAGCCCTTGCATGCAAACTCACCCACAATTCGAAAGCCCTTTTCTTCCAGCTTTTTCCTCAGCGCGCCGTGGTGCTTCTCGATAGAGCTTTCGCCCCAAGTGCTTGTTGAAAATATAAAGGCGCGCTTTCCCTTGAGCTTTGGGAGATTTTCTACGAACTTAAAAAGCCCTTTGCCGTGCCGCCCCGCATAAATCCCTGAGCCAAAGCCGACGAGGGCATAATCGCCAATAGGTGCCAACTCTCCTGGCTTATCGGCACTAACTGCCTTTGCCTTAAGGGCTTTACCAATCTTTTCAGCCAATTTTTGTGTATTCCCCTGGTGAATGGATTCGTATACGATAAGTATCTTTTCGGGCATAATTATATTTATAGCACACTACTATTATGTTTAAGGCAGTATTGGAGGATGTTTCGCTTCTAAGAGAAAGCTTCAACGCAATATCTGAAATAGTCGATGAGGGCATGTTCAAATTCAGGAAAGATGGGATAAGCTTAATCACTCCGGACAGGGCGGTTATAGCAATTGTTGATTTCCTTATACTTCCAACCGCCTTCGAAAGCTACAAGTGCGACAAGGAAACGGAGGCCGGGCTTAACATTGCAAAACTGGTGCAGTTCATAAGGAAGGCGAAGCCGGAAGATAAATTGGTTCTTTCGATGGACGAGGATGAAGACCGCTTCGAGCTGACTTTGGAGGGAAAAACCACCCGAAAGTTCGCCCTTCCAATAGTTTCCGTCATGCAGCAGGAGGTTAAGGACATCAGCAAATTCGACTTCAAGAACAAAAATTGCCTCGAAATCGACCCTAACGTCATAAAGGAGGGAATCGAAAACGGCGCGCTAATTTCAGACTCGGCGGTGTTAAGACTGAACAAGGAGTCATTTGTGATAAGGTCTGATGGGGACTCAAGCTACACGCAGATAAAGATTGATGCAGGAAACCCTCAGCTTTACACTATAAACAGCGAAGAAGAGATTGTTGCAAGGTATTCAATAGAGTACTTCAGCAAGATGCTAAAGGCAATCAAGCTTTCGGACACGGTAAAGCTCGAGTTCAGCAAGGACTTCCCGCTTCACATGGAGTTTTCGATTAAAGACAAAATTCGGCTGGGGTTTATCCTTGCTCCAAGGATTGAAGAGTAGTGAATATAAATAAATTTGTTTTCATTTATGACAGAATCTGATTTGGCATTGGAAAGTTTGGACGGGCGAGATTTTATTCCCTATGAAGACCTTGTTTCAAAATACCTCTCTTTAAGGGAGAAAGAATGTGGGACGAGCTACAAACTCGATCTTCCAGAGGAATCCTATTCGGTGATGCCAATAGCACGAAATGTCGATAGGAAAGAAGCAAGTATATTGGAGACACTCTCTGCTCTAGGCGCAGCAAGATACGATTTAGGTTTTGATACGGCAAGTCATCACCTTGCTGATTCTGCAAACAGACTGGGCTTGAAAATACCCTGAGACTAAGCTTATACTCCTTACAACTCCG
Organism: Candidatus Aenigmatarchaeota archaeon; assembly: GCA_016932615.1. Lineage (NCBI taxonomy): Archaea > Nanobdellati > Candidatus Aenigmatarchaeota > Candidatus Aenigmatarchaeota archaeon. The sequence goes on along the minus strand of JAFGCN010000025.1, from coordinate 12,677 downwards.
CCCTCCAGGCTTTAGAACGGAATATGGGAAGGCGTGCAAGGAGGTTCTTATTCAGATGAATGGTGCAGGACCCGATATTTCTGTTAGGGCCATCGGGAGTTTCAGGACAAATCCTGCTTATCCTTTGGTAATGCCCTCGCTTGACGGCATAGCTGGAGGAAAACACGTTAGGGTATTGGGGAAATTAGAAGTCAATCCTACCATTGACGGGGAAATCCGGAATACTCTACAAGCATTGATGCTAAGCAAAGATGACCTTTATGCTCCACTTAACAACTTGAGGTCAACTATTGGAGCAGCAAAATCCTTTAACTTATAGCTCCCCACCACGGCTGAAAATACAACATTTAAACTCAAAAGTAGTTATATTGTCAAATATTTAAAGAAATCTTAGATTATGGTTGCCGAATCTATTGCGTGTGGGAATCGAAGTTGCATTTACCCGACTTACTGCGAGCCCTATCCAGGCCTTGCTCAAGAATACCAAAATTCGTGTAGCGGACAGGCAAGGATTGATTTGGTAAGACCCGATTATCCCTTGGCAGATATTCCAAGGAAGGTAGACGAAGAAGCAGTTGCGCTTTTTGAAAAGCTTTTGGGGCTCGATGCAACAAAATATTGTACGGGGGTTGATAGTGCCCGGCAGATTTATCTGGGCTACTCTTCAGGGGGTTTCTCTGCCCCATCCATAAGCGACCTTGGAAAGATTGTTAAAGGCGCTCTTTATGGCATTCCTTATTATAATCCCCTCTTTGGATGCCAACTCCAGCTCGCTTGCTCCGAACTCCTGAATGATATGGAAAAGATGCCAAAAGCCGCAGGCACTGCTCTGGAGCTTTTTGGCGCAGACGGATATCGTGGCTTTATCGCGCCCATGCTTAGGGAAGTGGCCGAGGGCAAGGGAAAAATTGATGGCAAAATGCTTCCTCCAGCCAGGAGCAGAAATCTTAAGCCAGTCATACTGGCACTCAACGACTCTGTTTTTCGTGGTTTAATGGATGAAAAAGATTCCCGCGCAAAACTCGTGAGGAACATTTCCCAGGAGATTATTGATTCTCACCCCCTACAACCAACCACAGCAACCAGTTAAAGCTATTTAACATTAGACCTTATGGACATGCCACACATAGAGTATAGCTTTAGGGCGGGAGATGCTTTGGCCAGTACCATTTTTGGAATGGCGCTTTACGCAGCAGCAGCAAACGCCCGAAAGGTTCCCGGCTATATCAGGCAAGCAGTCACTCATGAAAACGAAAGGATGGACCCAGCAGACCCCTACCAGATGCCTCCCTTTCTGAGAAGAAGGGATGGCTACCCAACAGAACTGCCTTCTGCAGGCAGCAGGCGATATACAACTCGTCTATTTAAACACCGCTAAATAGTTAATATGCGAGAGCCATCCAGAACGTGGGAAAAAGTCACAGGCAGGAATTCAGAAACCTACTTTGACGTTACCGGCTTCTGGGAAAATCCTGCTCGCGCAGGCGACCCAGAAGGATTTTACAAAAATTACCACCACACCTGTGCTGAGCGGGGTATCCTTGGAGAGGCTGAAAAGCTGCAGCCAAAGGGAAGTATTCTGCTAAACCCCCACCATTCGACAGGCCTGAATTATGTTCTGTCCGATATGTATGGATTCGCCCAGGCATATTATGAAACTGCGCTTGCCGATTCGAGGCATATCCTGGACATTTTAGACGCAGGAACAGAAGCCATTGGAAGAGAACTTAAAAATCCGGAGGAGGTCTCAATAACTCTTGCCCAAGAAGCATTGGAAGGCAAACTCTTTCCCGAGCACTTTCGGAATTTTTTGGACTCCAAGGAACTGAGTCTTTCCAGGGAAATCGCAAACCTAAATGGCATGGAGATACTCCTCCTGGACCATGGTCTAAGAAAGTCTCCCTTGTTTCCCATCATGTATAGCATAGTTCCCCTTGCGCTTTTCATGCAATCCATTTCCCCGGAGAGGTACAAAACTCCCCATATGTCAAGGAGAATATCTGAAGAAGAACTTAGAGAGGATCCCTTATACAAGAGGGTAAGTAGGGGGGCAAGTGATACACAGTGTTCGGATATGCTTGACCTTTTTGCAGCTGACCTTGAAAAACTTGGGCTGTCTAGGGCGCCATTACTCCAAGTTCCTTAAGCCGGAAAAAGCACCTTGCGCATGCCTCGGCATCCACAAGGGCGTCATGCGCCTCCTCGAAAACATGGCCAAAGAGGTGCTTATGAAGCTCGCAAAGCTTCGGCCACTTGTATCCCTTTCCATTTTCCTTTGGAAGCTTGCAATAATTGACTATTGGCTTTGCCTTCATTGTGCAGACTTCACTGCCCGGCAGGTTTGAAGGAATATTCAGACGCCTGCACTCGGCCCTTATCACGCCAAGGTCAAAGCACAGGTTATGCCCGATAATTATCTTCTGCCTTTCGGAGATGTGGCTGAATTTCCTTAGCGCTTCTCTTAGGGGGATTCCCTCCTTAAGCGCCCTTTCAGTCGATATGCCGTGAATCGCCTCGGCGGCTTTAGGAATCTTGAACCCATTTGGCTTTATAATGTGGCTTTGGAAAGCGACTTCCTCGCCGTCCTCGTCATAGATGAGCCATGCAATCTGGACCATGTGCGGCCAGTGCCCAAACCGGCAAAGGCCAGTAGTTTCCGTGTCCACAAAAAGATACATAAAAAGTGTCCGAAAGACTTTATTAATTGGCAGATTCTAATCACCGTTATCATTTTAAATACCTTTAAGTAGTTTTTATGATAGGGTGGGCTGAAGAGGCAATGGGCTTGAAAATCACAGATACAAAAAAATACCGGGCAGACAAGGGGCCCTATATGTTAACGCAACAAGAATATCTTTCAAATCTTTCCTGCACGGGGGAGGGGGAAGCTTTAGCTATAGCTCAAAGACTGCTCGGTTATGGAGAAGATATGCTTAATAGGTCCTGGCCGGTTTTTGTGGAAAAAGTGGGCTCGGGAGGTTATGACAAAATAGAATATGATGAGATAATTGAACCTGATGGCTTCTTTGTTGAGAGTGCGTTTTATGATAAGTCTGCAAATTTAACGGTTCATGAGGCAATAGAATCAGGAAAACCCTATAAAGACAACCCTCTCATTAAGGACTTCCCTCAATTAGAGTGGGACGCTTTCAAAAACATTCTTTTTCTGGCAAAAGTAGATATCAATTATGCCTTCATGCACCCCATTATGCAAATGCAGCTCGGAAAATTTGACTCCGTCCCTCTTCCAAAAAGAGAAAGCAGAGTAAGGGACAGCCATCACAACATACTGAATGGTGTGTCTAACCAGTCTGCCTACAAAATTGCTTCCCTTTTTTCAGAAATTGCCTCAAAAAGGGCACTTGACTGGCACCGAATAAACAGCCCAGAGCTTTTCAAAAGATAATCCTCTTAAAATATCTTTATTTCCTAATTTATGGACAGACGGCTAATAATCTTGACTCTGGCGTTGCTTGTGATTGCCCTTGCCTTCCTTGTAAACAAGCAGATGACTACGGGCTTTTTTCTGGATAAGGGCGTAGAGCTTCGGGGAGGAAACCTCATAACAGTTACATTTGAAGACGCCAGCTTCAGCCAGGTTGCCCAGATTGCCGACAATCTCAGGAAGGAAAATGTCGTGGCGTACCCAGTCACAACGGCAATCGGAACCCAACTGTCTATTGAAGCCGCCGAAGCCGACCTGGATCCACTTATAGAAACCGTAAACAACACTGCAACTATCAGGGACTATGATGTCAGCAGGATTGACCCAAAAATCAGCGCTTCGGTAATTACCGAGATAATAAAAGGCCTTGTTTTCGCCTTCCTTGCAATGGCTGCAATAATCTTTCTCTTGTTCAGAAACCCCATACCTTCAATTGCAGTGGTCCTTGCAGCTTTTTCAGACCTCGTAATAACATGCTTTATAATGAACCTTGCAGGAATCCAGATGAATATGGCAACCTTCACGGCCCTTCTTATGCTTCTTGGCTACTCTGTTGACACTGACATACTTCTTACCACCCGGACGCTCAAGGAAAGGGGGAACTTCTCACAGAACTATAAAAGTGCCCTGAAGACAGGGCTTACAATGACCGCGGTTTCAACAGTTGCGCTTTCAACAGTGATTTTTGTTGCCGGGGCATCCTCGATTTTCGGCCAGCTTGCAATAGTCATAATAATCGGCCTTCTCGTCGACATCCCGAACACCTGGATTCAGAATGCAGTGATTCTAGACTGGTACAAGGATAGGTTTCACAGATAGAGAGATAAAAATTCGCAAAAATAAAGAAGATTACCACTTTCTGCTGGAGCAAAGGTCTAGTTTGCCTTGGGGAATCCAGGTGGAGGTCCCCCCACTGACAACATGGTAATTGGGCTCCAGGTTCCTAGTGCCGTCAAACACGAGACCTTCTATGGTGTAAGGGCCTTTACAAAGTCCCTTTTCGCGTCTATATGTTTCTTCAGGGCAAACCTTCGCTCCTACAGGAAACCTTGCCAGTGCCTCCTGTCCGTCACCCAGATATACTCTCTGGGGGATAACTGGGAGAGAAACGCTGTTTGTCAACATCCTACTTATATTGTCACTTGCCATTATGAAATCTGCCCGGAAATCCTTATATTTGTTTCTGGAGGCACTTTTTAAAGATTTCGAGGAAAAACGGGCTGATTTTTTCGCCTGCATCAATCATCTGCTGAATTTCCCCTATCTTAAAGAACCGCCCTTCCTCTATTTCAGCCCTGTTAAGCTTCAAGGGATCATAAGTAACCAGCCGATAAACGCAGACAAATTCCCTTTTGCCCGTTTCGACCATTATTTTGAACAGAAGTTCCAGGTCCTCCGGCTCCCTTTTGAGCCCAATCTCCTCTTCCATCTCCCTTAGAGCCGCTTCCAGGTAGGTTTCACCTGAGTCTACCCAGCCACTGACAGAATCTGTCCAGTGAAGAGGATAGTGGATTTTATTCCTTGAGCGCTTTTGCAGGAACAGTTCTCCTTTCGGGTTGAAGACAAGAACTACAGCCGCCCGGGTTATTCTCTCTTTACTGGGCTTGTCTGCCTCCCTCCAGGGGATTTTCCCGATTACTTCATCCTTTTCGTTTACAACATCGACAAACTCCGAATCAACCATAATAAGATACTTGGGGACAAGCAACCTTTAAAATTATAGAGTAGTCACTTTATGGTAGGCACATATGATTCAAACAGTCAGGAAATTAGAAGGCAGATTTACAATGTATTAGGCCTGGGGGCTCCTGAAGAGGAAGTAGGCAGGATTCTTAAAAAAGACGTTCTTCTTGGAAACCATCTTGCCATCACCTTCAACTCAGACTCCCTCTTTGGACCCTATCAGCTAGCTTCAGGGCTCATTGTTTATAACCAACTTAACAATGAGATGCCCGCTGACCTTCCTAGTATAACAAAAGACATTAGGCAAAATGTTCTGGAAGAACTAAAAAGGAAGCCAGACTATCAGATTTATACGGATTTTCAAGGTATGTGTGGAACCCATCCTGAAATTGGCACAAGCTTTCGAGGCCTTACCTATGAACTTAAGACTCGCTTCATGGGCGACTGTGTGCCCAAATGCCGGCGTACAGGTCTTGAAATATTCCACATGCTAGAAGAATCCAAAAAATAAAAATCGCAGATTAATTATGGAGCCAGACTTCTTCGAGAAAAAGGCCATGAGAGGACCTCAGGTAATCTTAAAAAAAGACGCTGGGATGATTGCTGCCTACTCGGGGGCAAGCCCTGGCTGGAAGGTTCTGGATGCCGGAAGCGGCTCGGGATTTCTTGCAATATTCCTTGGAAACATCGTCCAGCCCGGAAAAGTGACGACTTACGAGATAAAGGAGGACTTTTTTAACCTGGCAAGCAAAAACATCAAAAGGTCTGGGCTTGAAAATATTGAAATCATAAACAAGGACATTGCAAAAGCGAGAGTAAAGGGAGAGTTTGACCTGATAACGCTCGACCTTAGAAAGCCCGCCCGCCTCGTAAAAAAGCTTGACAAAGTGCTGAAGCCCGGCGGCGTTTTTGTTGTATATTCCCCCAATATAGAACAGATAAAGGACGCCCATGAGGAATTTACAAAGCTCGGCTACCGGATAACAGTGATTGACTGCGAGGTTCGGGAATGGAAAGTCGGGATTTCAACCCACCCAATCCACACAGGGCTAATTCACACCGGCTTCCTGCTTTTCGGGTACAAGTGAAGCATCTGCGTCTTTTCGAGACTTGTAGGACGCAGCAATCTTCCTTGTAAAATTCACTCCCTTTCTCGAAACCCCATAGACTAAACCCAGCACTGCCAAGCCAAACACAATGCCACCCAAGGCCGTCGTGTCGGGAACGTCAATCGGAATGTCTCCAAGCCCGATACCGTCTGCCAATGCATCCAATTTGTCAAGAACGATGCTATACAGGTGCTCTCCAAATTGGCGGTAATCTGAGGTTCTGGATGCCATGCCACCAATATTCTCTGTTAACAGGGCTCCGCCCAAAAAGCCGATTGGCAGGGACTTACGGCTCTTTCCTTCCTGAAGGAGATATATGCCTAACGTAGTTGCCGCAAGATATGGCGCAACGGAAACAAGGCCTTCCTGACCCAAATTCGCAAGCTCATTGAGCCCCGGTGAGAGGTCTGGATAATAGGTAGCGTCCCACCCAGTAAGCCCATTACAGCCCTCCAGATTTGAGCTTTCCGTGAAGGGAGCATAGAGCTCTTTCCAGTATTCCGCGCCAAGGCCTGGCTCAAGAGCAATATAATTTACATCGCCACCTGTAGCTTCAACCGTCAAGGCATGCATCAACTCATGGATGGGCGCTATAACCGGCAACATGCTGTCACGGACAAAAGCGTCATATCCGTAGAGAGATGCCGCGCCAAGAGTAAACTTTCCTGCATCAGGCCCAGGGAAAAGCCCCGAATAGCTCTTAAAATCCTCGACCATCGCACCATAGGTGCCATCATAGGCCTTTTTAATGATACTTTCCCCACCAAGTCCAGCTTTTTCTGCAACCATTACTATAATTGTTGCTATCTATATGTAGTTTATTTCATACAAATTCTAAGAAATAGAAATTCAGGATTCAGGAAATGCCCCCGGATTTTGCCTCAAATATTTTATTCCATGCCTTATTTGAGGGGTGAGTTCGTACCTTTTATGTCCACGCTCACCAGAAATCTCAATATTACCTATATTTGACTGGTTTGCCATCCAGACCTTACTTACATTAGTGCCATCTAAGCATCTATCCAGTTCTGGCAAAGAAACCGCTTTTCCCAAATCATACATCTTTTCAAGAACTTGTCTAGCGCCAGAATGACCCAGCACCTGGTAGCAGGGCAATTCCCAAAACTCTTGCCCTTCCGGTTCAGCCAATCCGCAAAGCCCTTGTTCTTCAGCCATTTTATTCACCCCACAACGGCCCCGACTTCAACCTCCTTTTCAGGAGTAAGAAGGGTGGGCGACTGCATTCCAGCAACCAGAATCATGCCCTCGCTTTCGAGTCCCCGGAGCTTCCTTGGCTCAAGATTGACCAAAAACGGGCACTCTTTTCCTACAAGCTCTTCTGGCTTAAAATATGGGGCAAGTCCGGCCACAATCTGCCTTTTTTCAGAGGCAAAGTCCACCTCCAGCTTAAGGAGCTTGTCTGCGCCTTCAACCTTCTCTGCAGTAAGGATTTTGCCGATTCTTATGTCAAGCTTCTCGAAATCCGGGAATTTGATGATTTCTTTCATATTTTTTGCATAATTGGCTAAGCCAGAAAACTATATATTTTCTTGATATTTTACAGGCAAATGACTAACTTTAAATTATGTTGTATATAAAGGTATTTATGTTTGTTTATATATGAAAGAGAAAATTCTAGGAGGGGTACGTAGAGGAGGCAGCATTCTGAATGAAACATTTAACCCCATTCATAATGCAAGGGCGATTGGTCTTGTTTATGACCAGTCATTTGATGGGTGGCATCGGGAGGGGGAAACCACTTACAAAGCTATAAATAGAAACAGCGGACCTGGAATACTCAACAAATATTTTATTAGTCCGGTTAAAGGTTTCTATGACGAGGCGAGTCAACTTCCAACTCAGGGTATTAACCTAGTGTATGGGTTCTATGATAGGATTATTGGAGGCAGTAAAACCGAAGAAAAAAGGCTAAGACCTGGCAAAAAACTCCTGATGAAGTTCATAATCTGCGGATAGTTTTTCTATATTTTCATTAATTTATGGAAACCCTGGTAGTCCTGTGGCGTTTCATTCTTACCTTCCTCCTGTCTTTTGCCTTTGGGCTCGAGCGTCAGACTTCGCACAAGCCCATCGGATTTGGCACTTTTACCTTTGTCGCCGCCGGCTCCTGCGGCCTTGCAATTCTATCAACTTTAGTTCCTTCAGACAACCCTTTCACGCTTTTAGGCGCAATAATCACCGGAATTGGTTTTCTTGGTGCAGGGGCAATGGTAAAGGCAGGCGACAGAATTACAGGTGCCACGACTGCCGCAGGCATCTGGATAATGGCAATTTTTGGAATGTTCATGGGGCTTGGTTATTACACTCTTGCCCTCCTTGCATACACTTTTGTCTGGACGGTTGTCTTTTATGACCGTTTTCTTGAAAGCCGCGGAATTGGAAATTACAGGAGCCGTATTGTCCTGACGTCTTCCCGGCTGCTTAACGAAAAGGAAGTGGAAGATGCTATAGGCGCCAGAATATACCGGCTGGATGAAATTGGCCTTGACTCAAAAGGCAAATGTTTTGTTCAGTCATACTTCGTTGAAGGCAGAAAGTCAACCCTGAGGAGAATTCCTGAGAAGATTAAGGGAAAGGAGTGGTTGGTTTCGGCAAAACTGGAGGTATATGGCCGATAGAATATCCGCACTAAAAAACCTTTAAATAGTAGAATATGTACTTATATTTGGGTGAATTAAATGCCAGAATCCGTAGGTAAGGGCATAGAGGCCATATTGGAAAAGGAATCTAAAAGTGAGGGAGTAATCCACAACTTTCTTAAGGGAAAATACCTTGGAGATGAGGACATTCTTAAGAAATACCTGGAGATTGCATATTCCCGGCTAAAGGCCCTTGAAAATTCTGAATCCTCGAAAAATTACCCCGAAACTTATGAAGGAAGCATACTGATGATGGAGTGTGGTGATTGTGACCCAAACTCAGTGAAGTATATTATCTTTGACTCTGGGGAAAAGGTGCCCATGATTCTTTACGAAGACAGCTTAAGCAATTATCTAGGCAAGCATGTAAAAATAACCTTGAACCTGACAGGGCCCGGCGGGAGGATATATAAAGAGACCATAGAAGAGGTGGGGGCGCCTGAAGAGAAGAAAATGCACGCTACATCCATCAGCATACCCTATTTTAACTATCTGCAACTCCTGGAGGATGATTTCAAAAAGAAGGCAATAGCTGAAGCAATAGGAGCTGACCGGGTGGGATTCCAGAAATTCAAGGAAGAACTATACAAAATTAACTCCATATAGCAGGCATAACTGATTGGTTCTGATCAATGAAACTCCTTAAAGTTTCCTTGCAAAAACCTCATGGCGATATGCTGGAACTTCGCCACAGAGAAACATACCCTGGGCTAGGCCCGGATATGCTGCACTTAACTCAATTGTGTCTCTTTTGTCAATCTCAAAACCCGCGGTTTTAAGCGCAGCGTCTATCTCACTTTCGGTGTAAAATGAAGTCTGTGCCAGAAGATAGTCCAGTTTTTCCTGAGTAACACCTTTAGGCCCAAATTTTGGGTTGGTGAGGAGATAATCGCGAAAACCCGTCCCAAGAGCAGACACGAAAATCTGCCCTCCTGGCTTGCAAACACGGTTCAACTCAAGAAGCATTCTGTCTGCCTCTTCTCTAGGCAAGGCATAAAGAACATTGCAGCAGGTTATTGCGTCATACTTGCCCGACTTTTCTTCGCCAAGGTCTCTGGCATCAGCAACATAAAGCTCTACATTGTTAAGCCCAATTTCCCCCACCTGGTTTCTAGCAACCTCTATGAACTTCGGGCAGGGGTCCACCCCAATCACCCGGCCTTCTTTTCCCGCCGCCCAGGAAAGAATTGGCAAACCAGTGCCAGCCCCGCACCCTGCGTCAAGCACCATATTGCCCGGCAGAATCATTTCTCTGGCATGCACATAATCTGGAGCGTATAGGTAAGAAGCCCGCTCCAGATACCCCTCACTCATGAAAAAACCTACAGACAAGTCCTGCTCAGCTGGAGTTTCAGAGATAGTTTTTACCATAAAGTAACTGCATCACAGTTTAAATCCGCCTAATCCTTAACCATTTCAAGAGTCAACTCCTCTGCGACAAGGGAGTATTCTCCAGGCATCTTTGCCTTCGCCCTCCTGAACGCCTCCTTTACGACCGTTCCGTTCTTCTTGTTTGTCCTGAGCTCAAACAAGACCTCACCCGGCTTTAGCATAACTGCGCTTCCGCACGGCTTTCCAAATGCCCTCCTCATACCAGAGAAGAAACGGTCAGCGCCAGCTACTGCTGCCTGCTTGTGCTCCCTTAAGACCTGAAACGGGTATTTTCTGAGAACCAGGTAAAACTCCTGCTTGATGTTCTTTTGAAGGTAGTTTGACATAGCAATCCTTGCAGACTCAAGGGCAGCATCTCTTACCTGAATGTCAGAGTCGGACACAATCCTGAAAACATGGTCATAAGTCAGCCTCTGGCCAGTCCTGAACCTCTTGAGCTTAAGAGCGGGTACACCCCTTACATAACCCTTTTTAGGCCTCTTTTTGGACTGCCTTGTCCATGACCTCTTCTTAACCCGATAACACCTTGCCGGTCTGAGTTTTGCCATAATATAGCAAAGTTTTTAATTTATGAACACCTGAGCCCTGGCGTATAACGCCCTTGTTCAGCAAACGTAGCCATCATTATTAGTAGTCTCACTTCATAAGTTATGCAAAAAGGATTATTTGGCCGACTCTTCAGGAAAAAATCCGCTTCAGCCACACAGGAAGAAGCACCCGCCCCCAGTAAGGGAAAAAAGGCGCTTATGGTAATTGCTCCCATAAACTTCAGGGACGAGGAATGCTTTGAAACCAAGGAAGAGCTTGAAAATGCAGGCATTGAGGTAACAATTGCCTCGACAGTTCCCGGGAACAAAATAGGGATGCTTGGGGGAACTGCAAAAGCAGATATAGCGCTGGACGACGCAAAAATAGAGGACTACGACGCGCTTATCTTTGTCGGCGGCTCAGGCGCCCAGATTTACTTTCACGACGAAAACGCCCAGAAAATGGTCCAGGCCGCTTATGACTCAGGCAAGGTTATTGCCGCAATCTGCATTGCCCCAGTGCTATTTGCGAAAACCGGCATTATGGACGGCAAAAAAGCAACCGTTTGGGAGGATGAAAGCAACCTGGCAGTGCTAAAAGACAGCCGCGCGATGTACACGGGAAAGCCCGTGGAAGTTGACAGAAAAATTGTGACCGCTAACGGCCCAAAAGCCGCGAGGGAATTTGGGAAGGCAATAGCTGCACTGCTTTGAATAAGCTGAATATTGTTTCTGGGGTCGCTAAAGCAAAAAGTTAGCCACGGTCTGCAGACGCTGATTCATCTTTGTCATTTTTTGGGTGATTTCTGAAATAGGGTCCAAGAATCTCTTTTGAATACCCATGTTTCTCGAAATCACTGAGTTGGGGAAATATATCTTCGGGTCTTGGAAGAATATTTTGGGGACCGAATTCAGCCATTACATATTTTTTTAGTGCGGGGTCGGCATTTTCGTATGTCAGCCCTATGTCTGCAAGTTCTATCATCCCTTTGTCTGCCCGCCCGTTTCCAATAGCAATTATTGTGCTATAGCCAATGTCTCTTACTTTTTGAGCTTCATTTCTTTTTCCATCAGAATCCGCCAGAAGGCCCTTGCTTGGAACGCCTATTGGCGCCCCATACCTGTCAAGAAGGGTGCATGTTTCCTCGTCCCAGCCGATGATTTTTCCCGCTTCTATCAGGAAAGTGTTTGCCGCAACTCCGGCAAACTTTCCCTCCAGGCCTTGCTCCTCATACAAGCTTTCAAGGGCATTTCTGGGGTATCCCGTGCTGATCAAGTAAGTATCCGCAGTTGTTTGCCGTAAAAACTCCGCACTTCCTTCAACGGGTCTTTTTGCATAATCTTTTGCCAGAGCTTTGGCGTCAGCTTCACTTGGCCGGAAATGTTTGAGAACATACCCGTATGCCTCAAGCAAGGGCTTTTCGTAATTGTTGGGAAGAACTCTTGGCGCAATCCGGATTATTGCTTCCAGAACAGCCCCTCCAATTGCCCATTTAGGACGGTGAATCGGCGAGGCCTTTGCCAGATTCAGGTAGCCGTATTCGGTCAGGAATGTTTTTTTGTCCTCCAGGATTGGTCCCTCTACATCAAATAGGATTGCAACATCACTTTCTTTCTCAAACATAGTTATCACAATTATATAGTTATTTACAGAACTAATTTTTTAAAAACGCTCCAGAATTCTCCTAATCCGTGAGGTATGTCAAGCCCAAACAGAAGCTGCCCATCAACCCACCCTCAATGGCGCGACCGAAAGGCAGGCCATATAGATAGCCAAGCCCAAACCCAATTGCCCCAGCCCCGCAGGCAAGCATTGTCTTTTTCACAAGTTCCGGAAAGCCCGTCCCTGAGAATCTCTCCC
>JAFGCN010000024.1 GCA_016932615.1 Candidatus Aenigmatarchaeota archaeon | reverse complement strand
TTATGCGGGAGGTAACTTTGAGACTGCAGGGGGAGGTTCTGCAAATTATATAGCCAAATGGAACGGAAGCGACTGGTCAGCTTTAGGAGAGGAGACCAACAAATGGGTATATACCTTGGGAGTGTATGAGGGTGAGTTGATTGCTGGCGGAAATTTCACGACTGCGGGGGAGATTGAGGTTGCGGGTATAGCCAAATGGAACGGAACTAGCTGGTCAGCATTAGGTTCTGGAGTAAACGAAAAAGTGTATGCACTTACTGTCTATAGGGAGGATCTGTATGTTGGCGGGCGTTTCACAACTGCAGGGGGAGGTTCTGCGAATTATATCGCCAAATGGAACGGAAGCGACTGGTCAACTTTAGGTTCTGGAGTAAACAGCAATGTTTTTACACTTGGTGTCTATAATGGTGAGTTGATTGCCGGCGGAAACTTCACCACTGCCGGAGGATCTCCTGCTGCAAACATCGCCAAATGGAACGGAAGCGATTGGTCGGCCTTGGGCTCTGGATTGAATGATGAGGTGGACTCGTTGGCGGTCAATAATGGCAATTTGTATGTTGGTGGTTTTTTCACCACTGCCGGAGGATCTCCTGCTGCAAACATCGCCAAATGGAACGGAAGCGATTGGTCGGCCTTGGGCTCTGGATTGAACAATGGGGCGGTTTATCTTGCGGTATATGAGGGCGACTTATATGCGGGAGGGCTTTTCACAACAGCTGGCGGAAACTCCGCCAATTACACCGCCAGATTTGCTGCTCCCGGCAATAAGACCCTATCCTCTGCTACGGATGCTTGGGATTCGGAATGGAATCATTTTGCAGTGACTTACAATTCCTCTGAGCTTAGGATGTATCTAAATGGGGTTCTGGAAAATAGCATTTATGCTACTTCATCAATTCCAGAGAGTGGACGAAACCTCCTTTTGGGTAGAAGTTATGGGAGTCGGGTAGGAGGATATTGTTCGTCTGGAGAGGAACAATTCAGGGGTTTGCTGGATGAACTCAGAATCTACAACCGCTCCCTAACCTCCGACGAGATATGGCTTCACTACCAGACTGAGTTCCAGAAGTACAACTCGACCCAGTATCGCTTCTACTCCAACCTTACAAATTTGGCTGACGGCACTTACACCTACTATGGATGGGCAAACGACTTGGCATCAAACAGTGCCTACACAACCGACTACGCAGAAAGCAGCCCGAGATACCTTTATGTTGGTGAAGGCGGGGAATCGGGAGGAACATATTTCACAGTAAACCTCATGGCGCCAACAAACGACACCAACACAACCGATAACACCACAACCCACACGTTCAACGTAACCGGAACTAACGACACTTATTCCTGTACTCTCTACTACGACTCGGCAGAAAAGGGCACAAACAACTCGGTGGCAAACAACACTGAAACCACAATTATTGCCTCGGAAACTGGGGATGGAAGTTACCTTTGGTGGGTCAACTGCACGAACGGAAGCACTACGAACATGTCGGCGCAGTACGATATCACGATTGACACGACCGCCCCAACATTAGTCCTCCTTACTCTCAATGATACCTCCCCCGTAGCCGCAGGAAACGTAACTTTCACCTTAGACTTCTCCGAAGCGATGAACCAGACGATTAACCCGACAGTCAAAATCCAGAACTCCTCAATTTACACACTTACAACCCTCGGCTGGTTTAACTCCACAAGATGGGTTGGGTGGTACAACTTCACAAACGAGACCGGAGACGGAAACTACACAATCAATGTGACTGTGGCGGAAGATTTGGCCGGAAATGTGATGGACGAAAACTCTAGCGAGACCTTTGAGCTAAACACCACTGAAGAAGACACGACCGTCCCCTCAATTCACCTTGAAACCCCAACAAACAACTCCGGAGACTCGGACGGAACAGTCTATCTCAAGTACAATGTTTCAGACGACAGCGCAATCACAAGCTGCAAGCTATTCGTAAACGGAGAGGAAAACCAGACTAATTCCTCGGTTACAAGAAACCTGTCACAGAACTTCACATTAACTGGCCTAACTGTTGGAAGGTACAACTGGACAGTTAACTGCACTGACGAAGGAGAGCTTTCAAATGTTTCTGAAATGAGGTACTTTGATGTAATCCTTGCAACAAGCTTTGATGGTGTGACTACCGACCTTTCTGGCAAGCAGACCCACTCTATTTCGGGGTTGATGCTTGAAAGATCGGGCTATGGGAAAATCGCCTATCTCCAGCCGGTAAACCTTAGCGGAGGGGTTGACCTGGACGAACTGATCGCTATTGGTGACGGATATATATATGTCAACTCAACTGAAGAGCCAAGACTCAACAAGAAGGCAAATGTGACTCTTTACAACCTTCCTTACCTTAAAACGCCGTCAGTCCTCAAAGACGGCTCAGTTTGCTCTGATTGTGAGTTTATCTCGTATATAGGAAACAGCTTGAAATTCAACGTCACGGGCTTTTCCAACTACTCTGCAACTTCAAACTCGAACCTTTCAATCTGGGACGAGACTGATGCCGAAGGAGGGAGCCAGACAAAATACAAGAAAGAGCTTGTCACTTTCTACGCAAACTACACTAACCTTACTAGTGGTGACGCCATAAGCGGAGCCGGAGTTTACTGCAATATTACCTTCAACGTTTCCGGCGGATGGACAGAGTCCGTTGAGATGGGCTTTAACGCCACTAGCTCTCTTTATGAGTACAACAGGAGCTTTAGCACGAACGGGACATTTGACTGGAATGTGTCCTGTTATGGCTCTGAGGAATACGAAGCGGCTAACACCACAGACACGGTTATAATAGATAACACGGCAATCTACATATACACGAAAGAAAAGCTCTTCATGATGTCGCGGGACATAAATCCCCCAGGTCTTCTGACAACAAGCATCTCGATATTTGAGACAAATAACCAGTCAGACAAGGCATGGACAGTTTCATACATACCTCTGGACTTCCAGTACTACTGCTATGCCGGTGCTGACGGCTCGTGCAACTCAGAGAAAGGCAATGACACTGAGGATGGAAGCAATTCCAACTTCACGCTGAAAAACAACGGCACGGCAACAGTTGACGTGCTGGTCTATGCCAATGGAGACTACCACTCCACGTATTACATCTGCTCCGGAACAGACGCGACTGATGACGGGGATGATTCCCTGTGCCTTGGAGAGCCGGCAACAGGCGAAAATGGTGCCAACAATGTGCAGATTTACAACGGCTCTGGCTGGATGAATGTTCCAAGCAAGACGAGGGACGGCACTTCATATGGCCTTGCAATTGCATGCGGCCTTCCGGTTGGCGAGAACCTGACAAATATTGACTTCAGGGTAAGGGCGCCAAAAGGGGTTGCCACGGGAAGCTACGGGGCTATTGTAAGCTTCATGGGCTACCAGGAGGTATCCGGCTGCTCTGTTGGGAGCTATTTTACACCCTAGAATATGAGAGAAAGCGCATTTTGGAGGGGCATAATTGCAATCCTGCTTGTTCTGATAATCCCCTCGGCAGCTTTTGCCCTGGAGATTTCCCAGCCCCGCAACCTTGGAATGCTGGAGTTTTCCACAAGCTACAGCGCGCCGGTAACAATAAAAAGCCAGGAAACTTCGCCGCAGGAAATAGAGCTTAAGGTGACCCCCCGCTCAGAATACCTGAAGGGCTATATGGGAACGGACCCTATAAAATTCACTCTCCAGCCAAATGAGACAAAAACAGTAAACGTGACAATTAATGTCCCAATAGAAGGGACTCTAAGCCCGGGAAGCCACACTTTGACGATTGTCGCCGAGTCCACTCCCAAGGGGTCTGGAGTGCAGATGGTTTCTTCCCCGGTAATCGAGGTTTCTTTTTCCTTGAGAGGGGAAGTTATGGAAAGTGTGGCGCTTCGGGACCTTGTAGTCAACGTGGGCTCTGAAAACGTGGTTTTTACGCTTTACTGCGAGAACACCGGGAATGTCCGGGCAGGCATTTTTCCAACTGTTGACATCAGCAAGTACTATGGCTCTTCCACCCAGCTCAGGGAAACTGTCCGCGGGAAGACTCAGTACCTTCTGGAGCCGGGCGGGCAAAAAGCAGTTACGCTCAGCTATCCGGTTTCAAAGCTCGAAGGCGCAACATACAAAGCATCGGCGAAACTTGAATATTCCGGCAAAACAAGCTCCGCAGTTTCCAAAAATTTCGTCATTGGAAGCTCTTCATCCTCCACTGGGGAGTCCAAGCCGTCGGGCAAGCCAGGTTCCGGAGGGGCAACTTCAGGAACTGCTGGCACCATAAGCATTGGCGGGACTGGCACCACCCAGAGCGGCAGTGAATCGGCTGACCTTGCGAAAAATGTACACCCTCTCTTAAACAATAGCGGGGAGGTAAGAATTACAAACCTCTACTCAAAGATAACTGAAGATAGGCGGCTGATTGTATATGTGGGCATAGAAAACCTTAATGGCACTTCTGGAGAGTTCCGGCTTTGGCTAAACCTTTTCTCAGGGAACGGCACAAAGATTGACGCGCTCCAGAGGAGCGGTAACATTGAGCCATTTGGCAGCCAGGTGCTGGACCTGGACTGGGTGCCTTCTTCAGGCGGAAACATTAAGATAGAGGCGGTTCTTGAGTCGGCTGGAGAAAACCAGACCAAGATATTGTGGACGAGCCTGGACGCTGTTTCCAACTCTGCAGATTTTCTTACCGGGGAGGGAACCCTTGAAGCCCTTACCGGGAGGTTTACCGGGATTGTCACGGGCTTTGTCGAAGGCAGGAAGCCACTCATTCTACTGGTGCTTGCAGCGCTGCTCGTGGTTATTTACTTGAGGGAGTCGAAAAAGGACCCAAGAAAGCAGGTATGGAAGAGAAAAATTTAGCGCTTGCTGCGCTAGGGGTTTCACTGGCACTGGTGTTTGTCTTATCTTCCTCGCCAGGCGAAACCCAGCTTCACATAACCGGCGATTTTTTCACCCCAACCGATGTTGGCATCATAGACCAGGTCGAGGTTTCGATGTATGAGGAGAACCCTTCAGATAATGTCTTTGAGTTCTTCCTGAACTTTACAAATGAGACTCCCAGCTATAACGGGACTTACGATGGGCCTGCCGGGGGATTCGACAGCTTTGATGGGCAGACCCAACTATTCACGCTTGAGAACCGGGGAAGCACGTACGCAGATGTGCTTATCTCTGCTGAGGACTTCAGCAACGGCATTGAAGTTATAGATGTCGATAGGGACAACGGAGCGTTTCAGGTCTATATCCCTGGCGTTGGGTGGAAAAACATTCCCGACGGAAGCGATTCAGACCTGGACCTGGAAAAAGACCTTCTGGAGCTTTGCCTTGCAGACAACATTCCGGTTGGGGGAAAGGTTACGGGAATTGACTTTCGTATTTCAGGACATGCGGGGGGCGGCTTTATTTCGCGGCTGAGGATTACCGCTTATAACAGCGCAACTTCAAATCCATGCACATCACCAGGGGCGTATGTAGCCCCGGGGAACTAGCATGAGAGGCATTCTTTTTCTTGTTTTTCTCCTTGCTCTTACCTCCCCCGTGCTGTCGGTTGGAGTTTACCCGGCGGATGCAAACCTGGGCACAGTATCCCTTGCCGGAGCGAGCCAGAATTTTACCATAAGAAACCTTGAGCCATACCCCCACAACGTCACTTTCGCTGTCCTTACGGAGTCCCTCCAGCCGTTTGTCTCGTTTAGCCCTTCTCAAATGGAATTGGGCCCTTCAAACCAGACCGCCAGCTTTATGGTTTCAATCGATTCCGCAAGCGCCCCCGCAGGCAATTACCGGCTTCTATTTCGAGTCGAGTCCCTCGCAGGGAAGCCCGCTATAAACTCAAGCTATAACGAGACCGCCACTGGCTCAATCATTCCTTCAGCGACGGCAACTGTCGCTTTTCTCGTGCCTGAAAAGAGCGTAATTGTACCCCCCTCCACAGCTCCTGCCGGAAAAGCCCCTCCGAGCGGAGGCGCAATGGCACTTCCCAAAAGGAAGTCTCTGAGAATTGAGGTGCCGCCAGTCGTTTTGCATTCAAAGCCGGTAAGCTATGTAAATGTCACTCTTATAAATGACGGTGAGGCAGCCATGAACCTGTTAATGCTTGAAATCAGATCCAACGGCCCCGCAAACTTTTCATACAACCGGGTCATCGGCGCACTTGAGCCGCAAAAGCAGAGAGTTGTTCCCGTGGAAATATCTGGCGTCCTGAATGAAAGGACGGTTGTTACCATAAGGGCTTATGACGGCGCCTGGAACTGGACAAAGCAATTTACCATCATACGGCCGTACTCGGGAATAAATTCGACTGACTGCGTAAGGGTAGAGCCGCACATTGCCAATCTCCAGTCGGACGAGCCCACACAGATAAACCTTACTCTCGTCAACGTGTGCAACGATACACTTCAAAGCGTCGAAATATTCATACCTGAGCTTAACTATACAGAAAATCTTGAAACTCTGGAAACAATGGAAGTAATAAGGCCTCCCGCCAATCTGGCCGAAGGCACGCATAACCTTACGGTCTATTCGGCATACCTTCAGGGAAATTCGACGGTGCAGATTGTTGCAAGAGGCATAGACTATGTTTCGATAAGGGCAGGCATAAAGGAGCTCGGAGACGGCCTGGTTTCCATAGAAGAAGTGCTGGGCAGGATGTTTTATATCTACCAGGTTCACAACGTGACCCAGACTTTTAAGGTCGCAAAGAAGCAGCTTGACTGGGCTTTGATGTACTATGACTCTGGCGAAGTTGACGAGTGCAAGGCGGCTCTTGAAAGGGGCAAGGGGCTTAAAGATGGGCTTAAAGAGAAGCTTCCAGGCATAGAGCGGCTCAATATGTTTGTCCTGCTTTCCCTGCTCCTGCTTCTCGTGCTTCTTGAAATCTGCATGGTGTACTTTTTCATATTCAAAAAGACCTTGCGCCAGGGCGAGGAAAACCCGCCTGCCAAAAAAGGGCCACAAAGGTGAACCCTGCCAAAATCGCGCAAATGTCTGGCTCGAGGTGGCCTTAACCGGCCCAGGTGGGAGTTAGGCCCTTAAAACCCGGATTAGGGGACATTTGGATTTATATGGTAATTTGATACTATATTATGGTGTTAGGCCTAATACCGAAGAGAGGAGAATACACTATTGATAACCAGATAAATATTATTTCGAGCAAGGACAGTGAGGAATCCCCAAGAAGGGTTATTGGAATTGTTTCAGGAAAGGGAGGCGTTGGGAAGACCACTCTTGCCATAAACCTGGGGCTGGCAATTGGCGAATTTGGAGGAAAGGTCACAGTCGTTGACGCTGACACCACCGCCTCGAACCTTGGCTTTCACCTTGGCACGTTCTCCTACAATAATACCCTCCAGGATGTCCTCAATGAGAAGTCGACAATCGAAAAGGCGACTTATGTCACCTCAGCAGGGATAATGATAATACCTTCCTCGATATCGCTTGGCTCCATTTCTGCGGACACTTCTGCTCTTAAAGACCATGTCCAGAAGCTTAAGGGCATGGTCTTGTTGGATTCGCCTCCCGGAATTGATTATGAGGCGCTAAGTGTGCTCGATGCCTGCGACGAGATTATAGTTGTTTCCACTCCTGACCTTCCTTCGGTAACGAATGCCTCCAAGATTGTGCAGATCGGAAAGAAAAAGAACAAGCAGGTGCTGGGGGTGGTGCTTAACCGGCATAAAGGCGACTGCCACGAAATGCCGATTGGAGAGATTGAGCTGATGGCGGATGCTCCGGTGATAGGTATAATCCCCGAGGACCCTGCAATCAGGAAGTCTCTTCACAGGAGAACTCCCGTGCTCGCGCTCAGCAGGCACTCACCCTCCTCCATACAGTTCAAGGCGATTGCCGCGAAAATGCTCAGGAAAAATTACGTGCCTCCAAGGTTTCTTGCCCTCAGAAGGGCGCTCGAAAAGCTCAGACTATGATAATTATGGCTTCAGAAATTTCCCGTAAGGACCACAGGAACTCCTGCTTCACGTCTGCTGCTGCTATTGCCCTTAATTGCCTGGCTTGCCTTGTTTTTGCCCTTATCCTGCCCCTTCCCGTTTTCTCGCTTGAAGTCTCCGGGCTTGAAGTAAGCCCTGAGATATGGCTTTCCGGCGACAATTCCGAGCTGGAGGTCTCATTTCTCTGCCTTAACGCTTCCGAAAATTCGACTGCGGTAAAGGCATACGCAAACATAAGCGGGCCCGGCGGCTACCAGCTTCTCATTTCCGACTCGGAATTCATAAAGGGCGAAAGCATTCATATCTCAAAGACGCTTACCGGAATCTCCGAAGGCCAGTATTCCCTTGTTGCCTCCTGCGAGCAGAATGGCACGGTTTCTTCCCAGCCAAGAACCTTCTGGGTGAGCCGCCTGACAGCCACTATTGTAAAAATTGATATTCCAGGCCAGAACCCTGCGCTTACGCTTTACCCTTCCGACAACATAACATTCTGGGCTGACGTCAGGAAGGATGGAAAAGACGCAGGCAAGATTATGTCCGGCGCAAGCTTTGAGGCCTATATTGGAAGCGATGTAATGGCATACCCAAAAGTCCTGCCACCGAAAAATTCCGGCTCATACTGGTCGATAAGCGCAGACCTTCCCGAAAGGCCGGACCTTGGAAAAACCATTCCCCTTCGGCTGGTTGCAATTTACCAGAATCAGACTGCGGAGGACTATTCAGACAGCTCTTATGAGGTTGTTCATCCCCTGACTTTGGAGATAATTCCTCCTGAAGAGCCATATGAGCTTACCGGGGCCACTACGCTTAACATTACCGTAAGGACACTGCTGATGGGCGGCAGGGCGGTCGAATCCACTAACATAAAGTTCAGCGCAAATCTCGATGGAGAGGAAAGGCAAATCAAGAGCTTTCGGCTCGCTGAGAATAATCTCTGGATTCTGGAGGTTGCGCTTCCATTCAAGGAACCTTCTTCTGAGCCATATATCTTAGAGGTAAGCGCAACGTACGAGAACCTCTCTGAGGTCTGCAGCCAGGAACTGCCGGTCTGGTATGTTGTTGCCCTTGAAGGCCAGCTTGTGAATTCACAGGGGCAGCCCGTCAGTGCGGAAATTAGCATTGGCTCGGAGGAGGTTATACAGACCGGAAGAAATGGCGAATATTACGCCAGAATTATCCCTGGCTGGCATGACCTTGAACTGATGCTTTCAGACAGGAGCAGCATACTCTATCGCCAGGCAGAGCTTACGGAGGCAGAGGTTTGCAGGTACAGCCAGAGCCCGATAAAGTATGATTCCTTTGATGGCGCAGAATTCGGCTCAAAAAAAATCATTGCTTTTGAGTTTGGCTTTGGCTTCAGGAATGCGGAGGTTGTGCTGCCCTATGATGATTACGGAATCGACAAGGGCCTTCTGGAGATCTATCAGTGCCTTGACTGGAATTTCCCGGACAGGTCATGCAAGTCTGCCTGGGAGCCGGTAAGAAACATACACACCGACAATTACGTTGCAAGCTTCAATGTTGACCCGTTTTTCAGGGCCGCATTTGCAATCGGCGAGAGGAAGTCCATCCGTCTTGAGATGCAGGAAGGGCTCAGGACAGAATATTTCCTTGGCGAGGGAATCAGCGTGAGCGGCAAAGTGGTTGACGGTGACGGCAATGGGGTTTCAGACGCCACGGTCTACCTCAAGACAAAAGGGCAGGGCGAGCTAACAGCTGTTACTGGTGGAGATGGAAGCTTTTCCATGGCTTTTTCAGCTCCGGGAGAGGAGGGCTCATATACAGCAGAGATAAGGGCTGAGAAGGGATACCTGTATGCAAATACCGTATTTTGGCCTTACAAGGCAGCCCAGAAAAAAGAGCTGACGATTTCGCTTCCAAATTACGTGGACATGGACATAAACCGCTCTTCTGAGGTGCAGGGCTCGGTCAGGAACACCGGGCAGGCGCCGCTTAAGGCCATTACGCTTTACGTTGAGAACTCTCCTTTTGAGGATTGGCTTTTAAGCCCACAGTCGATAGAAGAGCTTGGTATCGGTGAGGAGAGAAATTTTGTATTGAGGGTTACCCCTAAAAATTTGGCAGGCGATTACAAAAGCCAGTACAGCATCGAGTTCGTGGCAGATGGTGAGGCCAAGGCAAAGAAGTCCCTTCTTGCAAACATTAGGGGCGTGGAAGAGGAAAGCGCCACAGCTTCTTCACAGAATTCTGGCGAGTCTGAAGGCACAGGGATTGGGCTGACAGGGTATGCAGTGGCTTTTGCAAAAGACGCTGAGGCAAAAGTTTCTGAAATGGCTTCCGGCATCGAATTTTTGCTTGTTTTGGTAGTAATTGCCCTAGTGTTATTGATATCCAAAAAACGCACGGAAAACCGCCGCCAGTCGCCCCAGGAATCCGGCATAAAGAAAGTCCGGGCGGTAAGGGATGAGATTATGAAGGGAGAAGGCGAGAAAAAGGACGCTGAAAAGTGAAATTGTATACTTATCGGCTGAACTAAATTATGGGGCGGCTTGACAATCTTATGGGAAATAAGCTTGCAGTATTTTTGCTTCTTCTGGTGGCTATTGGCCTGGCGGCAGTTTTGCTTTCTGGCTACACGCCCCTTACAGGCATGTTTATCGGAGGAGGAGAGGCAGAGAGGATAGTGCATGGCGAAATACTGTTCTATGAGGCAGAAAGCTTTTCCGGAGATGTGAGCAAGTACACTCTTGTGAACACCGGGAACACAACAATTGACGCATTTGTTTTTTGCCGGAGTGATGGCGGGGCCAGCGGCCTTGAGATATATGTGCCTGGAGTTGGGTGGAAAGCGCTTGGCCTTCCCGGCGCTGCCCAGGGGTCTGTGCTTTGCATCGCAAATGACCTTAAGCCCGGTGAAAAAGTGAGCGGATATGGCTTTCGGTCAAACGGCTGCTGCTCGGAGGAATACCTGATGAACCTTGATGTGGCCTCCTACAACACTGAGATTCTGAATATTTGTGAAGCTGTTGGTGGCTACTCAAAAGTTTAGTCCGGGGGTTTAGGCGCATGCAATTTTCTTCAGCGTATTTTTTGCCTTCCAGGCCAGGTATGCGGCTTTTGCTTTCCAGTAGGAGGGCTCTCTTAGCCACTCGATTGCAAGAATCCATTCTGTCGGCTCTCTGGAATAGCCCTTTTCGAGCAGGAACCTGTCGAGCCCTACAAGGTGGCTTGAGCCGTAGACTATCCCGATTTTGCCTTCCTTGTTGGTTTCGATTTCTTCTTCAAGGTCCTTGTAGAGCATTGCGTTTCTGCTGGACATGAGCGTTTCTTCAGTCTGCTTGTCAAAATTAATTTTTTCTTCAGGGCCGTCTAGACTGGACATGAAAACATCGCGCACATATCTTGCGGCTTCCCCCGGGCGCCACCGGTGGAAATCGCCCATTTCATCAAGCTTTCGGGCAGAATCTTCTATGATGGACACGAAAGCCCCGGAAACGTTCTCTCCAATTTCTGAAGAGGTTAGGTCCGAAATATTCCAGGTTTCTCCATACTCCAGCGCGCCTTTCTGTTTCTGAAGGCCCGCATATTTGGCAATGTATGTGTACAGTTGGTCTATACTGAGAATCGGCTCTGCTTTTTCGTCTTCCTTCTCTTCTTTCGGGGCATCTTCATCTTCTTTAGGCCCTTCATAGTAGCCCCGATCCATTGAGTTGATAATCTCCTGGACTTTTTGGTAGTATTCGGGAGAGCCGAGGTGAATCATGCCTACTGCTACAATCTCTGGCATTCCACTTGCCTTGTACGTTACTTTTGGGGTTTTAAGCCCTTCCATGTCGAGGCGTATGAATGTCCGGGGAAAGTCTGGAATCTCCTCTAAGGCCTTCGAAAACCTGTCCGCGTATCCCTTCCAGTCAAAAGAAGAGTTCATATTAATTACCCATAAGTTATCTTTTAGCATTAAGAGTGGATTTAGGCACAAACTCCCCCTAACCTACTAATAAAGATGTAGTTATTATGAGAATAGAGATTTGTCCAAAGGGAAGGATACGGTTTTCTACGAAGGGCTTCAACGATATAGTTGACATAACCGACGAAGTGAAAAAGTGCGTAAAGGAAGCTGGTGTTAAGGATGGGCTTTGCCTGATATTCCTTGCCGGCTCGACTGGCGCCTTGACGACAATAGAATATGAGGGGGGAGTTGTTTCAGACCTTCTTCGGGCCCTTGAAGTGCTTGCCCCGATGAACGACGACTATGCTCACAACAGGAAGTGGGGTGACGGCAACGGATTTTCGCATGTCAGAAGCGCCCTTGTAAAGCCGAGCTTCACTGTCCCGATTGAGGATGGCAGGCCGGTTCTTGGAAAGTGGCAGCAGATTGTCTTCATTGACTTTGACAACAAGCCAAGAGACCGGGAGCTTATCCTGAAAGTGATTTCTTCACCTAAGGTGTCCGAATGAAAGCGATCGCCGCAAAAAAGCAAAGAGAGCTACGAACCCAACTTGAAAAACAAGGTATCGGCTCGGCGGCCTTTATGTGCACCGAGGCACTTTTTGACCCAAATGTCAGCTACTTTAGCGGGCTTAATCTCCAGAGGAATTCCTCATTTGCATTCCTGATTATAACTCCCAAAAAATCCCTGCTTGCGGTTTCTGCCCTGGAGTACGAGCAGGCGCAAAAGGAGGCAAATGTAAGCGAAATTGTAAACCTTGACCGGATCAGCGCATTGGACAAATTGATTAAGGACGCTTTGCCTAAGGGAAGGCCGGTTGGAGTCAGCGGCAGGAACCTGTCTTATTCTGCTTCGAAGCTTCTTTCTGGGAGAAGATTAAAGGAGATTTCAGGCATATGCTCGAAAATCCGGGCAGTAAAAGAGCCACAGGAAATAGAGCTGATAAAAAAAGCGTGCCGGCTCGCAGACCGGGGCGCAAAGTGCCTTGCCGAAACACTTTCCCCCAACCAGACCGAGAGGGAGATTGCTCTAGGAATCGAAAACGAGATGCGCCGCCTTGGGGCTGATGAAATCGCTTTTCCTACCATTGTCACCTCCGGCAGGAGAAGCTCACTTATTCACCCTTCCCCCAGCTTTTCAGGCAGGAAGCTTGGGCGGGGCCTGGGGCTTGCGGACTTTGGCGCAAGGGTTTCCGGGTACTGCTCGGACATCACAGTTCCCTTCTCAATAGGGCGGCTTAGCTTAAGAGAGGAGAAAATCGCCCGGACGGTCGAAAAGGCGTATGATTTGTCAGTAAAAGCCGCAAGTGTTGGAGTGCCCGCCTGGAAGCTCCACCAGACCGCCGAAAACTTCATAAAAGGGGAGGGCTTCAATCTGGAGTACCTTATCGGCCACGGAATCGGGCTTGAGACTCACGATGCCCCCGTAATTTCGCCTAAACCGCTTAAAATTCCCAAGGGCTGGAGCGAAACAAAACTTGCGCCCGGAATGGCTTTTACAATCGAGCCCGGAATCCACGTTCCAGGAGTCGGCGGCTGGCGGCTTGAGAATGATTTTTTGGTTACTACGGATGGAGTAAAGCGGCTGACAAACGCGACACCCGTACGGCGGTAAAACTCTTTTCGTATCGCTTTAGCTGAAATGATATTAGGGGTTGAAGTTCAGATTAGTTATGACTTCGGATGCTTTTGAAAAGGGCTATAGAAATACTCAGGTAAAGGCAATACTTGGAAAAAAAGGATATGGGAAGGACACTCCCGCGCATTTTGCGCTTAAAGCCCTTATTGAGGAGAGGGAAGATGGTGGGTCCCTGCTGAATTCTGAATATCTCCCCATTTTTGCGCTGCCCTACGGGGTAGAGCTTCCCGCCAAATTCAGGCTGGCACAAAATCCGCTTAAGTCAGTATACCCAGATGTGGTTCAGGAACCATTTCTTGTGGGTGATTTATGCACTGACCTTTTCGCCCCGGATAACTTCTACCTTCTAAGAAAGGGGTCTGAGATAAACTTTGAAGGAGAGAATATTAGGGGTTCGTTTAGCAGGATTCCGCGATATTTCCAAGAAGAGCTTGGGACCGATGAGCCCCTGCTCCTTGAGGTGGCCAGCATACCAAGGTATTATGATGTAGGCCTTCTGAACTTTAAGAAAATGCTCGGAAAGCCGGAATTGCTACTGACGGATGCCTGTGAGGCCAAAGAAACGGACCCTATTTTTGCCTTTAACGAAACAACAGGCGACATAACCTGCAAAAAGGAACTGACTCGGACCATTGCCCTTTCGGAACTTTCAGTATGGCCTGCTTTGGTTTACATTCACAGAATCTCTCCTGCGCTTTCCCGAAAGATTGGGCGAGATGTCGAGGGTAAAGAAGGATGGGCGCAGGCGCTAAATACCTCAGAGGGCCTGGCGAAAAGGGCTTATCAGGAGGTAACTGGGGCAGAACGGTTATCTAATAATCCGGGTGTCCAAGCAGCTCAAAAAGCTTAAAATTCTATTTAATCTTATGAAGCTCACATTTCCTAAAGAAGAATACCCCTCAAAGACGCTTGAGAAAATCGGCTTTGGCAGGAGGCAGTGCCGTGTCTGCGGCAGATTTTTCTGGAGCAAGTTTCCAAGGGACTACTGCGACGATGACGAGTGCAGGGTGAAGCTTGGGCTTCCCGCCTACGGGTTTCTGGGAAAGCCCATGGGAAAGAAGCTTAATTATGACGAGTGCTGGAAGACCTTTGTATCGGTCTTTAGGAAATTCGGCCACACCCCCATCAAGCGGTACCCGGTTCTTGCCCGCTGGAGGGACGATGTTACCTTTGTCGAGGCGTCAATTTATGATTTCCAGCCATACTGCGTTTCAGGTGAGGTCGAGCCGCCTGCAAATCCTCTTCTTGTGCCGCAGTTCTGCCTGCGCTTCAATGACCTTGAAAACGTGGGGGTCACGGGGAGGCACTACTCCGGCTTTATAATGGTCGGCCAGCATGTCTTCAACCGCCCCGGAAACTTCATTTACTTCAAGGACGAGGCATTGGGTTACCTTTTCGAGCTGTTTACCGAGGGGATGGGAATCCCGGAGGAGAACATATTCCTGCACGAGGACGCCTGGGAGGGCGGAGGCAACGCCGGGCCGTCAATCGAGTTCTTTGTCGGCGGGATAGAGCTAGCAAACCAGGTCTACATGCAGTACAAGGTTTTGCAGGATGAGACTGGAGAAAAGAAGCTTGTCGAGCTTGAGACCAAGGTAATCGACATGGGCGCTGGGCTTGAAAGGTTTCCATGGGTACTGAACGGGACTAAGACAAGTTACGAGGTGGTCTTTCCCGAGGCGCTTAAGTACCTTGAAAACACAAAGCTCTCATTTAAGGAAAAAGTGATTTTGGCTGACCACACGAGGACACTCTTTATTGCCCTTTTTGACGGGGCGCTTCCTTCAAACACCGGCGGCGGGTACAACCTGAGGAAGATTCTGAGGCAGTGCTTTTCGATTTTGAGGAAAACGGGCGAAAAGGTCGACCTGGTGGAGCTAATGAAAATCCACTCCAACTGGAAGATTTTCCCTGAGCTAAAAAAAGCGGACTTCAAGCTTATTGCTGACATTATTCTCGAGGAAGAGAAAAAGTACAAGGAGATGATTGCCCAGGGAATCCAGATTGTGAAAAAGACGGAGAAGTTCGACCTGGAAACGCTTAGGCGGCTTTACGAATCCAATGGGATAACCCCTGAAATAATCAAGGACATAAAGCCGGAAGTTGAGATTCCTGCTGATTTTTATGCCGCTCGTGAGAAGAAAAAGGAGAGAGCGGCTTCAGGCGAGGTTTTCGACACTAAGGGGCTTCCCGACACCGAGAAGCGCTACTATGAGGGGGAAACGAAGGGCGTTGCAAAGGTCCTGCGTGTTATCGGCGACTATGTGGTTTTGGACAGGACTGTCTTTTACCCAAGAAGCGGGGGGCAGGACTGCGACCTGGGGCTTTTGAACAAGCACAAGGTTTTGGAGGTAATAAAGCAGGGAAACATCGTCCTGCATAAGATTGACATAGGCGTCTTTGATATGGCTACCTGCCCGGACCATCCCGGAAAGTGCGGCCTTAAAGAGGGAACGCCCGTGGAGATGAAGGTCGACAAGGCAAGGCGCCTTCAATTGACGCAGCACCACACGGGCGCGCACATAATAAACGGGGCGTGCAGGAGGGTACTAGGCGCGCACGCGCAGCAGGCAGGAGCCGAGAAGACCGTCGAAAAGGCGCACCTGGACATCTACCACTACAAGAAGGTCACCGACGAGGAAGTCGAGGAAATCGAACGGCTCGCAAACCAGTGCATCCACGACGGGCTTGACGTCATCGGGAAGTGCATGTGCAGGACTGACGCCGAGCAGAAGTACGGCTTTGAGATTTACCAGGGCGGAGCGGTTCCCGGAAAGGAAATCCGCACCATAAGAATCGGCCAGCTAAAGGAGGGCGGCGCTGACAAGATTGACGACTGGGACGCTGAAGCCTGCGGAGGGCTGCACCTGAAAAACACCCGTGAAGCCGAGCTTATCATAATCACAGGCGTGAAAAAAATCCAGGACGCCATTACAAGAATCGAGTTCGTGGCAGGAGCCGCCGCCAGGAGGTACGCAGGGAGGATGGAAGCCGCCCTGAAGGAGTGCGCTGACGTTCTGGGCTGCCCTGAGGACAAGGTTTTCGAGGAGTCAGAGAAGCTCTTTGAGGAGTGGAAGGGGGCTAGGAAGAAGTAAGAATTTTGTTGAGATTTGTGAAAAGTATTTGGGAAAAACAAGAAGTTTTACCTCCGCAAACATAATATCCCCATTAAGCCAAAAAATAGCCGTTTCTGGTATTAGACAGTTAGCTCTACTTGTTTTCTCACAGTAAGAGGCACAGAAAGTATCTTTATGATATTATTATGATTATATGATATTTTTCGAGTATAGAATAGTTCTAATTTTATATTTAATGCATTATATGACAGTGTCGCTATTTAGTATATACATAATAATTGCTGTATATAGATACCTTTTGGGGTTAGTCTCCTTGCAATACTCTAAAAGGCCATACAGCTTTCTAGACACTAATAATTCTAACGTTAGAGCTTTACTGGGTTATTTATATCGTTCGGATTATGCTCTTTATGCTTGATTTGATTAGGGTCAGTTCGCGATATGCGGTTGGTCAAGCGATTTCTGGTATTAGACAGTTAGCTCTACTTGTTTTCTCACAGTAAGAGGCACAGAAAGTATTTATATATAAATGTTATAATTATGGAAGGGGTTGAAGATAAGCTTGCTGAAAAAATTAAGGCTGAGATGATAACTACTCATGAAGATGCGTTAGAGAGGGGGTATGATATGGCCAAAAGACTTGTTGGAATTACCATGAAGGGGCTTGTTGACGTTAAAGAAAAGGATAGATTATCTGGAAAAGAGAAGATAATGACCTATTTAATTGGGGCGCAATATAGCAAAAGGGCGGGCTTGCGCGAATCCGCAGCAGTTTCAAACGAAGAACTTTGTACTGAGATGGGCCTTCCTCAGGGGAGTGTTTTACCTTGGACAAAGATGCTGAGAGAAGAAGGAGTGATAGAGTCGGAACCGCTAAGCGATGGAAAACGAATGGGGCATGTTATCAAGGCAAATCAAATCGAAAGGAAACTGAAGGAACTTATTCAGAAGTATGGAACAAACGAATGAAAGGAACTGGAGGGAGTCAATCGAAAAGCGGCTGATTGCCTTAGAGAGAGTTACTATGAAACTAGAGGGTTTGCTCTTGACTGAGTCTGTGAAAAAGCTGGCGAAAAGAAAACCTTCAATAACTACTCGCATAGAGGATCTTAAACAGGAAGGTTATTTCAATGAGCCACGCTCTATAACGGACATTAAAGAGAAGTTAGGTCAAGGGGGATATATCTATCCCTTACAGAGCCTAACCGACCCTCTTAAAAGAGCGGTTAAGGGACGTAAGTTGGCTCGTATTGGGTCGAGAGGAAAGGGACGTTATGTAAAGCGGTGAATATATGGAAGAGGAAGTCGAGAGGATATTGGAGGAATACGGTCGGCGCATAACTGAGCTTGAACGGAAGTTTGAAAACAAGCCCTTCTCTGCAGAGAAGGTCTTGTCAGTTAAGGAGTTCTTATTGTCCAAATCTCCTAAAAATGATGTCCAGAAAACACTGGCCATAGGGTATTACTTGGAAAAGCACCAAGGTACGGACTGCTTTAATCTAAATGATATTGAAACGGGTTTTCGACAAGCAAAAGAACCCGTTCCCGGGAATATAAACGATAAGATAAACAAGAATATCCGGGCAGGATGTATCATGGAGGGTAAAGGTAAAAAGGAAGAACGCAAGTGCTGGACCTTGACCACTACTGGAGAAAGGGTCGTTGAGAATAATTTCAAAAAGGTGGAGAAACATGACTGATGCGCTTGATGACCTGATAGTGGATAGTGAGGCAACAGCAGACATTGATCTATTGGCAGAACTCCTGAAAAGCTATGTGAGAATTAACAGGGTGGGAGAAGTTCTGTTTGAAGAGCATTATCAAACTCAAAGTGATCGCAAGAAAATCACACTCTACCTTTTAGCACGAAAGGTGGCGGTTATAAAAAATCTGGGGGAAGGTCTTAAGGAAGAGTGCAGACCCAAGGAGATATCCGAAAAGACTTGCATTGCTCCAGAAAATGTAAGGCATTATCTAGGTGTGGAGCTAAAAGGGATAGTTATTAAAGTCAAAAGGGGGCTCTATATAGTCCCCAACTATAATCTCCTTAAGTGTAAGGCGTTACTGGAATTAAAAACAGGTGATGAAAAATGAGTGGCACTGGCGGGGTTAGCCGCTCTCAGATAACCTTCTCTTCCCTATTCTCAACCCTGCCTCCTGATTTAACATCAAATCTTGAAACTACTTACAACCAGATTATACGAAACTTTCATGAAGGGCGGTTTGAACCTTCGGAACTGAATGGAGCAAAGTTCTGCGAAACTGTATATAGGCTACTTGAGTGGCATACAAGTTCTCCCCAGACATACACACCTTTCGGTAAGAGTATCCGTGATTTTGGAGTTTCAACTAGAAAATTCGAAAGCTTGTCGGCTTTTCCAGATACAATAAGGTTTCATATTCCAAAACTGATGTGTGCTCTTTATGACTTAAGGAACAAGCGAGGCGTTGGGCATATGGGCGGAGAAATCAACCCCAACCATATGGATTCCGCGCTTGTCGTCCAGGTTTCAAAATGGATTCTTGCGGACCTAGTTAGGATATTCCATCAACTCACACTTCAGGAAGCTCAAGACCTTGTGGAAGGTATAGTTGCTAAGGAATACTCCCTCATATGGAAGAATGGAGCAAAAAGAAGAGTGCTGAATTGTGGGCTAACATACAATCAGCAGGTACTTGCGCTATTATACTCTGAATATCCAAAGCCAGTATTGGAAAAAGACCTCCTTGCATGGGTAGAATATTCAAATTCAACTCTATTTCGGAATAGGATAGTTTTACCGCTCCATAAAGAAAGGTTGCTCGAGTATGATGGAGATTCAAAGGAAATCTTGCTATCGCCTAAGGGAATTAAATTTGTAGAAGAGAACATTGACTTGCGTCTTTAGCTTTTAGTAAAAATTCTCAACCTTAGCAATTAAACCCAGCAACACCCCCCGGAAAACCCAAGTCTCAATCGCTTTCCTCGTGCGCGAAGCACCTCTCTTCAGCAGACCCCCAGATGGATTGCAATTTGCAAGAAACCTATAAAACCGGCTCAAATATCCGATATTCCCTCCAAGGCCAGGTTTCATAGCATATGCCAAGGGAGTTGGCAGAATCCTTTACGAAACTGTTAAGGCTGCCTTTTATCCTAGGATAGTTGGCAGTGCATCCTTTAGGAACATATACTTTCAGTCCTCTGTCAAGACAGTGGGCGACAAGGATTGATACGCACAAATCTCCCCAGACTCCGTAAACCTCGATTTCTGTTCCCGGCACAAGCGCCCAATTATCAATCACTTCTAAGGCAGTCGTGGCTGTTTCTTTTCGGGCGGAACCCATTTGGTAAGCCCTGCCGAGGATAGCGCTCCTATAATTTTCAGGAACTTTTGATTTGCCTCTGGAATCTGGCAGAAGTTCTCCGGGTGCCCAGCCAACAACTATGGATTTCATAATGTTTATCACTATAATAGGATAAATAATTATCGAAGGTACGTTACATAAACCTCCATTCTAAGTTGGGGTGGGGGGCTATCGAGCTAACTCACCCACATCTCAAAAAAGAGAAAATCCAAGTTTACAAATTCTTCATCGCCTCCAAAAATTTCTTATCTCTCCTCAAAATATACGCAACATCCCTGAAAGCTTCCTTTTTGCTGACTTTGAAGGGCACGAGCTTTCCGTCCCTCAAGACGTACCGGGTTACGAATTCTTCTTCCATTTTTAAACCCTCTCCAAAATCTCCAGGTACTCCTCCTTGGGGATGCCAAGGGTTCGGAGGTTATTTCTTACCACAAATGTCGGAATGTCCTCGACTTTGGGGATTACTATCGGCCTGTTGAGGCCATCTCTCCAATAAATCATGTGGTCGCCCTTTTCACACTTCAAAGTGCAGCCGACATATTTTAAGAATTTGTCAAACTTCTTCCAGCTTATTGGCTTTATCATCTTCTACGCAGGCATTTTTATCTCCTGCATTTCCTGGGCGACTACAACCGGCGGCATCCACTTTTTCTGCACGCACTTCCACCCAAGCTCCTCCAAGGCGGTCTCAAGGGTCCCTGCCTCAGTGGTTTCCTCCAGGAATATCTCAACCAGTTCGCTAAAGCGCTTTTTGGCCTCCTCGTAGCTCTTTCCTGAGGTCGATATGTCAAAGGCGGGAGTATAGGCGATAAAGTCGTCATTCTCCCTAAGAATCTGAACCGGAATTTTGAGCCCAACAAAGTTGCAGTTAGCGGACATATTTGCCATAATCATAGAAGCGGGCGAGTATATATACCGGGTGGGGGCTTTTACCGCTTATTTAACTCTGCACAGACTCCAGGAAGCGGCGGTATATAAATAACTTTCAAGTAATTAACCTATGGTAGAGGCAGGATTGACTGGCATGGCTAAGCTGAAGGAACGCCTTCAGAGGGAGGGTTATTCTCCCGAAGAGCAGAGGTATTGGGGGTCCTTTTATCTGGGCATGCCTTTGAATTCACCTTCCGGTTTTGAAAAGCTGTTGGTCGTTGATCCAAAAATGGCTGTAAGAGGCATACCGTCCTATTTAAATGGAACTTGCCGGTTGACACCCACCAAGGACTTATTGAACCATGTTTTTGATGTTTACGATGTCTTGAAAGGTCCTGAACTGAAGGCAGAGGGAATTGATTTGGAGAAAGAACTTGGTAAAAAGGGGTTCTTTGTGAAGGAAACCCCCGGCGAGTCTGTTTCAGTGTATTTTCGAGGCAAGACTTTTACAAAGTGCATTTAGGAAGCTCATCTATCTGCTCTCGCAGGGACTCGCTAAATCGCCGCATTTCCATTTCTTCTCGGCCTTTGTAGCGAGAACAGAAATCCTCACAAATCAGGAGAAAAGTTCTGTCGTAAACTATCTTGTAATCCGCAGGAGAGAGTTTGTGGTTGCCAATAGCGGTAAGCCCGTTGGAGATTTCCCCGGTGCCAAGGCAGGGTAAGCTTCCAAGGCAAGTTTCGCCTCTTAGGGAATTTAAATCTTTTTCGGCGGCCTGAAGCAGATTCTCTGCTGTCCCGGCGGCGTAGTCAGGGACAAGCACCGACCAGGGCTGAGATTTAAGGGAATAGATTGTGAGTTCCATAAGTTCACCTCGGCGTGCTTCTCCTTTGGCTTTTGACAAGAAATATGGACATAAGGTAATCGTTTGGATGGCCTTTGAAATGGTACTCGTTCTCTGAAACCCGATTAAGTCCCCCAGGATTATAAATTAGAATTCCTTCATCTGAACTGAGGTGGCTCACATACTCGAGGTCATCCATTCCTTCCACCATACTTCTGCCAAGAGGAATTGCCCTTGGTGGGTCCAGGGACAAGTCCAGGGTTCGCGCATAAGTTACCTGAGAAGGGTCTATTGAAGCATTGGACCATCTGTGGTCTATGTCCTGAGGGAAGTTCCAGAGCTGGGAGTTATTGTCCCTGTCGGTTCCGGTTTTCTTTGCAACGCCTGTTCTTGAAACATCGTAATGCCGGATAATGACGTTTCTATGAGGGTAATTTCTTCTCTTCAGTTCGCTTCTCAAGGCAGGGATAAATTCACCCCATGTTTCGAGTACGATGGTATTTGCATTATTGTCTGCCATAATAGTGTGGCTTTAGAATAGTTTCTAGCCAGTAAGGGCGAGTCCTAGGTTTGTTTAAACCAGATGAAGTGGTTAGTCTGGCGGCACAAGCCGGAAAACCCAGGCGTCGCCATAGAATTCCACCTCAAGCGTGCTTTTCATGTCTGGGTAATAGATGCCAAGCTTGGACTCCACCTGCCGTGGAAGCAAAGGCAGTGGTTTTCCGGGATAGCATACGCTGAGGTTTTCAGGCACATAGACGGTATAGCCCCCACCCACAGCATTGGCACTTACGTCTGCAACACAAAATTCCTTCCAGGTTCCATACACCTCAAGCTCTTTCCCCCCATTTTGCATCCATAGCAAAGGGTCATTTACTGCCTCAAAGGAGCTAGGGTAAGCCCAGGAGCCGAAAGTTTCCATATGGTCCAATATGGCAAGCCGCTGCTTTTCAGGTACCCAGCTTCCAGGATTCCAGTGGGGGCTTTTGATGATTTCCCCCTCAACCCAACCAACTACGACGGATTTCATAGTGCGGGTCCTTCACTAAATCTTTAGGTCTTCTGCCGCCTTTTGCCTCCGTCTTGCTTTGTCTTTCCTTATGATTCTTTCAACAGAAATGGATAAAAAGAGAAGAAGCGCATAGATGAGGCCTAAGTGGATTGACAGGTATTTGTAGGTTACTGGTAGGCTAGCCAGTGCGAGTAGGGCAAAACTGGCATATAATGAATAGATGATAAGTTCCTCTACGATGCTTTCAGATTTTTTGAAGTGGCTTCTATCAAAGTCGGGAGTTATGTAATAGTAGTATGCCCTCAGACACTTGTTCAGTTTTGAATCAGGTCGCCCCAAAGCACGGGCAATTAGGAGACCTCTTTCGCATATGCCGAAAATATGCCACATCAAAAGCCGGTGAGCGGTATGCCCTAGAAAGATGAAAAGGGGTATTGAGGCGAACAGAAGGTATTGCTGGGTGTACAGTGCAGCACCAGCCACTGCCAGTGTGACTGCAAAGATTGAAGTCATGAATCGTTCCACAAGCCAGATATAATAGCCCATGCCCTTCAACTCTGCCTCTAGTGTGGCTTGATGTAATTGAAGCAAAATTTTGGTTCGGTCTCCTTTCGAGAGTTTTTCCATAATAATCCGTCATTTGAATTAATTATTTACTGGAGACAGCAGTTACTAAATGGCGTAAATTATCTCCACGTCTTTGTAATCCTTTCCGTACCCCAAATCAGTGACCTTGTTTGGCTCAAGGGTTATGCCGTGGTTGCAATTATTACAGGTCAGGATGAGG
>JAFGCN010000023.1 GCA_016932615.1 Candidatus Aenigmatarchaeota archaeon | reverse complement strand
GTACCTTCAAAATAAATCTTAAATTTTGTCGCTAGATTGAGCATTTCTTTGGCGCCTTTTGGCAAAGCCACATCATGCCAAGGATACTGCTTCATAACAAAGAGAGGTTCTCTTCTTCCCTGAAGTAAATTCAAGCCAGAGGGCTCGATACCGGTAAAAACCCCAGTAAATCCGTCAAAATTATCGTCTGAATAGAATCCTACTTTTGCCAAAGCTATAATCCCCCGCACATCCGGACCTTCCAGTAGATAACTATCTCCCGAAAAAAGAATTCGAGTCTCGTCCGCTTCGGGAATGGTGTATCTTGACAGTTCTTTTGCGATATCATATACTCTTTTTTTAGGATTTTTGTATTCGTTTTTCCCCTTATCATACCCAATAACACAGAGGTTAGCATCAGCTATATAAGAGGAGTCTTTTTTTATTTCACCAACCCAAATCGTTCTATTCATACTTAGCACCTACTTAATCGCCCTGAAAAAAGCCCTGGTTTTCAACTTGGATTCATAGAGCCATGAGCCCAAGTGTCCACCTAGTGCGCCCAGGACAGCATATAATGGAACTAACACATATGCCATAGACAAAAGCTGCTCTGCAGAAGGAAGGTGAAGTATGTAGAGCATCAAACAGAGACTTAAGAAAAATGACGCCAAAACTCCCAAACTACTGGAAAGCGCAAAACGATACTTTGATTTCGGGGCCACACGAAGCACAAGGTCAAATACAAGCCCGGACAAAAAGCCAACCGCCACCTTAGCCACGCCAGGAGGCCCCACAATCGTCGTAGGAATAGCAATTATCGAAACTATCGTAAACATCAGTGCCCCTACCCCAAACTTTTCGTTAAGCAGCCGGATTCCACTGAAAAATATTATCGCCGCCACAAGGATGTTTAGAATCCCGCCAGTAAAGGGAATTCCCGTCATGGAGATGACAATTGTTCCCAGAACATACCCTACTACGAAAACCATGCTTCCAAAGAGAGCGCATATTGCTAACTCCTTTGTCGTAAATGTTCCTACCATATCCTCCTTTGGCCAGGCAGGATTTACCTATAAGTCGTAAGCTACACTACTACTTAAATACTTAACCCCTATTATGGAACCGCAGGAAGCGCTTCGGGAATTCGGGCTTACTGATCTTGAGTCAAAGGTCTACCTTAGCCTTTTGAAAAGCGGAGAGACAACTGCAACTGCCCTGATAAGCCAGCTAAAGCTCTATAAGGCAACCGTTTATGACATCCTCTCTGCCCTTGAAAGAAAGGGCCTGGTTGCCCATGTGCAAAAGAAAAATCACCGGGTATACTATTCCCTAAACCCGGATAAGCTAACTGAACTTCTAAAGGAAAAAATGGATGCCCTGCAGCAGGTCCACCCCATTTTAAAAGGATACTACTCTACAAATAAACCGCAAAGAGAAATCAGTGTCCTGGTGGGAAAAGATGGATTTCGGTCAATGATGAACGACATGGCAACTGAAGAAAAAGAAATACTATCTTTTGGAAGCTCCCTTCAGGTTTTTTCCGTTATGCGACACCGGTCTATTCAGCAGATTAAGAGCTTCAACAAAAAATCGCTTCACCCAAAAACCCTGCTAGTCGACAAGCCAGAAGTAAGAAAGGGCGCAGAAGAGGTAAAGCGGATGATACCAAATATAGAAATCAAATATTACCCTCCCGAATTCAACTCTCCGGTTGCGTTCAATATTTATGGTGACAAGCTTGCCCTGAATATCTGGGAAGACGAGATTGTAGTGATTATGATTGAAGACGCCGCTATTGCAAACGCCTTTAGGGGATATTTTAGGATGCTGTGGTCTTTGGCCAAAGATTAGCCACCCATTTGCCTTATAAAAGCCCGCTTCTTCAGCTTATTGTCAAAAAGCCAGACCCCTATATACGCGCCTACAAGCCCCAGGATAGCACTTGCAGCAGCAAGTGGGAGCAAAACAGCACCCAACTGCTCTGCACCAGGAAGCCCAAGAAAGCTCAGGAAAGCCCAGACAAGCAAGGTGTTCAATGCAGCACCGGCTGCCCCTGCAAAGTAAAGCGAGATATTGCTCCTTTTCGAAGCTTCCAGAAGAAAGTCAAGCGGAAGAGCCACTAAAAGCGCAATTGCCAGCTTGTACATGCCAGGAGGGCCAAATATAGTCGTGGGAATTGCAAGGGCACTTTCCACAAGAAGAATGAGCGTTGCCGCCCCAAACTTGTTTACCGCCTTTATTCCAACGATTATGACCATCAGCGAATAAGCCATATTCAGGAGGGACCCCGTAGCAGGTATGCCTGTAAGCGCGATAATGCCTGTTCCAAGCAGGTAGGCACCGGCAAACACCAGAGCTCCAAAGAGAGCGCAAACCGCTAAGTCCCGGGTAGCCAATTTTCCAACCATACCTCTATTTGGTATGCCATGTTTAACAAAAAAGTAGTCTTGCTATAGACTACTTAAATATTTATCTGATTATGGAGCCGGGAAGTGTGCTAAAGAAGTTTGACCTTACAGATGCAGAGAGCAAAATATACCTGGATTTGCTAAGGTTCGGCGAATCTACCGCCCCGGAAATAGTAAAGCGGATAAAATTCTACAAGGCAACGGTTTACAATGCCCTCTCCAATCTTGAAAGAAAAGGGCTCGTAACGCACATGAAACGGCGTGGCAGGGAGGTCTATTCCCCTGAAAGCCCAAAGAAGTTTTTCGAGATGCTTGAAGAGAAAAAAAGCTGCTTTGAATCTGTCTTTCCCCTCCTCGAAAAAATGCATACCTCAAAAAGCCCAAAGAGGGAGGTTCGGGTAATCGATGGGATGGAGGGGCTGAAAGCATATTTCAGTGATGTCTGCGAAGTTGGAGGTGAGCTATATACTGTCGGAAGCGCGCTCCAGATGATTCCTGTGATGAAGCACCGGGCGATGCAGTTTCTAAACAAGTTCAAAAAAGAAGGTATCTCTGCCAAGGCGATTTTCGTGGACAAGTCTGACGTAAGAGAGCTTGCATCAGGGCTGAGCCAGATATTTCCAATCGCAAAGGTAAGGTTCTACCCCGAAGAATATTTCTCCACCGTGTCCTTTGCTACATACGGAGACCGGCTAACCCTTCTGACCTGCTCAGACGAGCCGCTTGTAGTCATCATCCGGGACCAGAGGTTCGCTGACGCTTTCAGGAAATTCTTCGAGATGATTTGGCTCGTATCCAGATCCTAATCATTGCCCACCCTAAGCCCACAGGACAAACAGAAACAGCCCGATAATTGCAAGTGTAAACGCCCAGTCCCAAGCCCTGAACTTAAGACGCTCCGGGTAAGTGACTTTTCCTTTCGGGTTGAACGCCCTTGACTCGACAGAAAGAGCAAGCTCGTTTGCGCGCTTTAAGAGCAGCATAAGGACAGGTATGAGAATAGGCACAAAGCGCTTCATGCTTTCAACTGGACTGTTCCATTTAAGCTCCGGGTTGTAGCACCTCACTTTCTGGGCGCAGATTACGTTGTTGATTTCAGCCATTATGACCGGGATAAAGCGAATAGCAACTGTAAGCATGAAGACAAATGAATATGGAAGCTTCAACTTTGAAAGAGCAAGCATCAGGTCTCGGGTGCTGGTGGTCATCGTGAAAATCACCGAAGCAAAAATCAGGACCAGAAACCTTGCAGAAAATACTAAGCTTCCCCAAAATGCCTCAGCGGAAATTCCAAGGAGAAGAAAGTAAAGAACAAGGTAAGCAATCGGCATGAGAATCACAAAGAATTTGGTGTTTTCCCATATCTGGCCTTTTGGAAGCTTTGCAAGAGCCGCAAAAAGAAGTGTCAGGCCAAATATCGCCAGGACCAGCCCTTCGTTCTGTGTGATGAAAACAATGCTTGAGAAGAGAAGGAGCCAGAGCAGTTTCGCCCTGGGGTCAAGGCGATGGACAGCGGAATCCCTGTGGATGTACTGGTAAAACTTCATGATACGCACCTCAAAAGGTCGCTTATTGTAGCTATCTGCGGCTCTCCAATCAGGGCGCCTACTTTGCTTATCTCGGGCCTCATTAGCCGGGACTTCTCGAGAAGAGCCATATCGGAAAATACCTCCCTTACAGTCCCGTCGGCAACAATTCTCCCGGAATCCATCACAATGCACCTCCTTGCAAACTGGGCCACAAGGTCCATGTCGTGAGTGACAAGGATAATTGTTTTGCCTTCCCGGTTCATCTTTCTCAAAAGAGCCATTACCCCTTCAGAAGTCCTGGGGTCAAGACCCGTTGAGGGCTCGTCAACGATTACCGCTTCCGGCTTCATTGAAAGGACTGACGCAATCGTAACCCTCCTCTTCTGGCCCACTGAAAGCGAGAATGGGTCAGCATTTCTAAATTCCCAAAGCCCGACCGAGCGCAGCGCCTCTTCAACCCTTCCTGAAGTTTCGGATTTAGAGAGGCCAATGTTTCTCGGCCCGAAAGAGACTTCTTCAAGAAGCGTATCCTCAAAAATCTGGAGGTCCGGGTTCTGGAATACATAGCCCACTTTTCGCGCCAGCGCCGAAACTTCCTGGCCGCGGGTGCTTTTTCCTCCAACTCTTACTTCCCCTTTCGTCGGCTTTAAAAGCCCATTGAAATGGGCAACAAGCGTTGATTTTCCTGCCCCGTTTCCCCCAACTATCGCAACGAACTCTCCCCTGTGAATTTTAAGGCTTATACCCTTAAGAATCGGCTTTGCCTGTTCATAGCCAAACTCAAGACTTTTTGTTTCAATTATCGCCTTTCCATTCTTAAAAGCCCGCTCCCTTGGAAGGCGCTTCCTGAGCCGGATTTTCCTTGCAAGGTCCTGCGGCGCAAGGGGAAGGCTTTTGAGGCCAACAAGCGCTCCTGCACGGGCGACTTCAGGAAGCTCAAGGTACTTCTGAAAATCGGGATGGTTTATGACCTGATGCGGCTCTCCGACAATTTCAAGCCGGCCCCTGGCCATAACTCCAACACGGTCAGCATAACTCATGACCTTATCTATGTCATGCTCTGCCATAAACACAAGCATCTTCTTTCCCAGCCGCTTTGCAATCCTGAATATTTCCTCTCCTGAAACAGGGTCCAGGTTTGCTGTCGGCTCGTCAAGCACAAGAATCCTGGGCTTCATCGAGAGGGCTGAGGCAATCGCTACTTTTTGCTTTTCGCCCGAACTCATTTCTTCAGGGCTTTTGTTTCGAAGGTGTGGTATATCCAGAAGCCCGATGGATTCGTCCACCCTTTCGCTTACCACCTTCCAGGGCAGGCCAAGGTTGCAGGGACCAAAGCCAATCTCGTCCTCTGCGCAAAGCGAAAAAAGCTGCGAGTCGGGATTCTGGAAGACAAGCCCAACAAAGCGGGCAATTTCACTTACCGGCTTCTTTTGAGTATCCAGCTTGCCGACAGTAATTCTCCCCTCAAGCTTTCCCGGGATTGACTGGGGGATAAGCCCGTTCAGGGCAAGGCAAAGAGTCGACTTTCCGCATCCCGATGGCCCGATAAGGCA
This sequence comes from Candidatus Aenigmatarchaeota archaeon, assembly GCA_016932615.1. Lineage (NCBI taxonomy): Archaea > Nanobdellati > Candidatus Aenigmatarchaeota > Candidatus Aenigmatarchaeota archaeon. The sequence continues at coordinate 21,465 of JAFGCN010000023.1, read as the reverse complement.
AAACAAGCCCTTGTCAAGAGACAAGTTAATTCCATCCAGAACCTTCTTTTCGCCAATATAGGAAAATGAAAGGTCCCGGATTTCCAGCATAATTGTACAAGTTCTCAAATAAGATTATCTCCTTATTTGTACGTCCCGGGAATTACCGCCGCCTTCCCTCTCCCGATTTCCAGGAGCTTGTCCCGAAAATATTCCTTTTCGCCTTGTTTAATATTTCCCCCAGGCCGCCTCTGGCGGTAAGCCCTGGAGCCGGGTATTGGCACATACTCAAACGCAAGAACCGATTCTATGTTTCCGGTTTCAATGGCTTTCCGGGCCATTTCAAGAGTTCTATCAAGGTCTGACTTGTCTTCTTCGGGGCAGTTATACATCAGGAACATGCTTGTCTTAATTCCAGCATCGCCAAAGGCTTTTACTGCATCCAGGGTTTGCTGAGGAGTTATCCCCTTTTTCAGTGCATCCAGGACTTTCTGGGAACCGCTTTCTGCGCCAATGGAAACGCTTGTACATCCAGAGTCGGCCATTATCTGTGGAAGCTTTCCGCCGCATTTTTTAAGCGCTTCGTCCACCCTTATCTGAGTATGCCAGGGAAAGCCAGACTCTCCAAGTGTCCGGTAAGTTTCAATTATCCAACTATCCGGCCCCGTAGTAGGGTTATCATCTACAATGAAAAGCTCACAGTTCTCCCCGTAAAAGTCCTTAATGTTTTGTAAGTCCCGCCCAAGCCGCTTTGGGCTTCTACCCCGCCAGGGAGTTTCTGTGCTGCAGTGTGCGCACCTTCTCCAGCCGCAACCCTTGCAGGTGTAGTCAGTCAAGAGCTTTCCATCGCTTGGCCTTCCGTGAAACCCAAGCTCCCTGTTTGCCTTAAAATACCCTTCAACATCAAACATGTCCAGGTATGGCCTTTCCGTTTCCGGGTTTAGGTCATAGGCGCTTGGCAGTATGTTGAGAGACACAAAATCCTGAGTGAACTGAGTTTCCTTTGGGATGCTGGCTTTTTCAAGTATTCTTTCTAAATCCAATTCCCCGTCCCCCATAACCGCGTAGTTTACATACTCCACATCTTTTCCGCCAGCAATGTCGAAAAGGGACCTTGCCCCAGGCCCACCAAGAATTGTAATGGTATCAGGAGCATCTTTTTTTACGCTCCTTAACACTCCCAAGGCCTCTTTCAGGTTGTGGTAGGTAGACGAAACGCCAATGGCTCCCGGAGCTTCATTCAATGCGCGCTTTGCGGTTTCCTCAGGAGCCAGATTCTCCAAAACAGCATCGACCAGATAGACTTTAGTTTCAGGCATATAACACCCCAAGTAAGCGCCAAGGGATGCCAGGCCAAGCTGCGGCCTGACCGCCGGAGAAGAAATGCCTTCCGGCCTTGGCTTCCCCATCAGGTTCATGGGGTTAGAAGCATAGTTAGTGTTCACTAAAGAAATGGAATCTGTCATTTTTGTCACCTCATCTAGCTAAGCGCCCTCAAAAAAGCCCGGTTCTTTAGCTTGGTTTCATATATCCATTTTCCAAAATGCGCGCCAGCCGAGGCAAGGACTGCGTAGACGACCATGAAAACTGCCACTAAAGGCGCCAGCTTGTCCGCTCCAGGAAGGCCCAGGACAGAGAGAAACAAGTACATTGTTGGCGCAGCAATAACCCCTACCGTGCCGCCTGCTATAAATTCTCTCCACCGGTTCTGCCTCTGCAAATGATAGGGAATGTCATAGGCAAGCCCTATAGCCAAGAGAAGGAATACCTTGTAAACACCTGGAGGGCCCCAGCTGATGGTCGGTATTGCAAGTATTCCTGACACCACACATATCAGCGCAGCAGAGCCAAATCTATCGACAATCCTCTTTCCAATAGTAAGCACCAGAAGAGCCACCATCATGTTTGCAAGCCCACCTGAAACAGGGATCCCCGTTACAGTCACCACCCCTGCCCCCAAAAGGAAAACCAGGAAAAAGAGCAGCGCTCCAAAAAGGGCGCACACAGTAAGCTCCTTTGTGCTAAATCCTCCAACTAATGTTTTTTGTCCCATACTCGTGATTGCATTTTCCTGCTGTTTAATTTCGTCGTCGCAAATCCTACTACCTAAGTATTTATATACCATATTATGGAGGTTGAAGTAGCATTAAGGGAATTTGGACTGACTGACCTTGAGTCAAAGCTATACCACCTTCTCCTAAAAACCGGGGAAACAACCGCTCCCGCCCTGGTTTCAAAGCTAAAGGTCCACAAGGCAACGGTTTATGACCTGCTGTCAGTTCTTGAAAGAAAAGGCCTTGCTTCACATGTAAACCGGGAAGGGCGAAATTATTATTCTCCCGTCGACCCCAAGTGCCTGATTGAGATACTGGAAGGCAAAATGAACGCGATAATGGAAATTTACCCAACGCTTGAAAAATACTATTCCTCTAACAAAGCGGAAAGGGAGATAAAAGTCCTTGAAGGAAAAGCCGCAGTAAAGTCCATGTTCCTGGATATGGCAAAAGCAGGAAAGCCGGTTCTGGCGCTGGGGGCTTCGATGCAGATGATGGGCATAATGGGGCATCGGCTGGTGCATCCACTCAAAAACCTGAAGACCACCATTCCACTTGGCAGGACTATTGTTGCAAACAAAAAAGAAGCTAAAGAAGAAGTAGAGAAAGTAAAGGCGTTTTGCCCAACTATAGAGGCAAGATATTACCCCGAAAAGAACAATTCCCCGGCAGCATTCATCACCTACGGCGACCGGCTCAACCTGATACTCTGGCAATCGGACCCCCTGGTGATAAGCATAAAAGACCCCTGCTTTGCCAAGGCGTTTCGCTCCTATTTTGACATAATCTGGAATGCTTCAAAAACAAGCCCTGAAGATTAGGTGAAGATTTGCTCCTGAAGAGAAATTTTCGAGGGGGTAACCTAATACTGAGAATCACCCCAGCAGCATTTATCACTTATGGCGACCGGCTCAACCTGATACTCTGGCAAGCACAAAAAGAGAATGGTGTCCGGACTCAGCCCGGCATTCAGATTTCTCTTTCGCAAACGCCGCAGACATAAATTCTCTTTTTCTTCTCGTCCTCAGTAGTATAAGGAATTGGTTCGCCCCCTATAACCAAACCGCAATCGAAGTGAGGGCACTTATATCCAACATCTTCCATATGGACGTAATACTTCTGTTTTTTTGAAGCTTCCAGATAATCCTCAAGGTCTTTTCTGTCAGATTCTACGTTAATTTTCCTCCAATTAGTACCCTTCTTTATATCTTCTTCGATAGTGCCCCGGGGATTGTTTCTCCAGTCCCTCAAGTCTTCAAGGGAACGGTTAAGCATGAACCTACGAGACCATTCACTGCATGGAGCACAATAGTACCTGACTATAGGCAGGGTGTAGCTCTTATCCCTAGCTGCTGAAACCTCCCCCCCGCAACCCTTACAATGCAGGTCTTTAGGGCTATCGAATGCCTTTCCCGCCGCTATTGCCAGCCTTTTCCTTTCTTTCAGGATTTCACCGTTAGTTCCATGTTTGAACTCATTTATCTCCCGATGCACACTGCGGATTGCCTTACTAAAATAGCCATCAATCTCCCACCCATGGGGCCTCATTTCATCCCTGTCTTTTTGTTCGTATAACTCTCTCAGCAAGGGACTATCTAACTTTAAGCCAGAACCTCTATATACTTTTGCCATTTTCCGTCACCTCAAGCCCCCCTTTGCCAGGGGCAGACTTACGCCTTGCACCTCGCACTCTGCCACATATTCCTCGAGAGCTGACGCACCACCCAGATTCATGATATACCTCCCATCAAGTAACTGCACGCAATTCTGCTCAAGGAGATTAACAAGAGCGGCCTTAAGACGAGATTCCTCTAGACCCGTCCTTTTTTTCAGTTCCCGGTAGTTAAGTGAGCGCTGTATGAATCGCTTCTTGCCCACGTCTGAGAATATTCTCCCATGGGCAAATAGCTCTTTATAGAGGAGATTTCCAACCTGAAAGACTTCCGGGCCCTCATACACGAGCATTTGCTCATCAGGGTAAGGCCTGCCCAATATCTTCGTTTGCTTTAGTCCCATTTTCAGTCACCTCAAACACCCTCTTTCCTCTTTTCATCAAACTTATCCGTAAGGCACTTCTTGTCCATTACCGCCAGGCAGGTGCTTCCATCCGGCCTTTTGACCCCGCCTTTGGAGAGAGTGCGTTCAAAGAAGTCCTTGAGCTCTGCTTCTCTCTTGGCTTGCTCTTTTCTCTCACTGAGGCCCAAAGGTTCATCCAGCAACTTATAGCCGGCAGATAAAGGAATGGATCCCAGTTCCCTCATGGCTCCACGGGAGTCTCTTACTGAAGTGCGCTTACCAGCAAGGAATTTTCTTTTGCCCAAAGCCCGCACATTCTTGGCAAAGCCCTTGCCCAAGGTTTCAAAAAAACCTTCGTATCTTTCATTAAGCCCAATTGCAGCGCTGGGGCTGAACTCAACTTCAGTGGATTCCAATATGGGCGTTATCAGCTTATCGCGGCTAAGCTTTGTATTATACCGGTCTATCAAAAGACACTCCAGGGAAAGATGGCTGGGGGTAATATCTGCCAAAACCGACTCCTTTTTTCCACCCTTTGTGTTCTCAACATATCTGCCCTCCAGTTTTAAACTGGGGCTTTTTCTTATGAAGTCCAGCAGCTCATTATAGTCCATTCTCATTGGAGGCGGGCATACGGGAGTTACGCACTTATAGACCTTCTCAGATCTTTCGAAGCCGTCTTTCAGGGCAGCCTCTCCAATAAGCAACGCAAGCTCGGCTTCCGGCAAATCCTTATCCATGGCAGAACAATCCCCGTAATGCTCAAGTTTCCTTCGAATATTTTCCGGAAACACCAGCGACACCAAGAAGTTCTTAGGGTCATATCCCTTGGAACTTTTGCCCGATTCTTCCGGACTATAGACCACATGCTCCAAGTACGGTACTTTAAGCCCGCCTTCACCTTCGGCAAATCTTCCCAGATTCAAGCCCACATCAAGGGAATAAGCCTTCTCCTTACGGTTCCCTGTTGAAGAAATAACGTGCGGAAGTATTGAGCAAATATCATCAAATCGGCCTTTTCCCAGAGCCAGTTCCACATTTGCATCCACTCCATCTCTGGCGTAGGACTTTAGTTTCATAGAGTTGTCGCCACTAGCCACAGATACATTGTCCACTTTTCTGGCATAGACATCGCCTGAAAGCTCCCAAAACAGTTTGTCTGCTCTACAGGGATAATCCCTTGCTGCAAGGGTAGTCTCAACTTCTTTCCATGCCATTTTTCTCACCTAAACATAGTAGTATCCTTATCTATTTGTTTCCTTGTTGTGCAAATTACACATCAAGTATTTATATACCCTCTACTATTATGGAAGATGCAGTTTTGGAACGGCTTGGGCTGGACAAAAAAGAAGCAAAAGTGTATCTTGCGCTTCTCATGATTGGAGAGTCCTCGGTCCTTGGGGTTTCAAGAAAGACAAAAATAGAGAGAACACAAACTTACCGGATTCTTGAGTCGCTTGTTGAAAAAGGCCTTGCATCCTTCGTTACCGAAAACAAGGCCAAGAAGTTCAAGGCGTCTGATCCGGAAAGGATGCTTCATCAGCTTAAGGAAAAAGAAGCGGCCCTGATGGAGATTCTTCCAAAGCTAAAAAAAATGTCCCAATTAAAGGAAAAGCAAGAGCCAGCGGTCGAAATTTTCAGGGGAACGAAAGGAATGAAAGCAATGGTGGATGAGATTCTTGAAAAAAAGAAAGACTACTGCATTATTTCCGAAGACGTAAGGAGCAAAAAGATCGATTTCTTCCTGACACACTTCATGAAGGCGCTTGAAAGGGAAAATATCCACGAAAGGGAGCTGATAAAGAAAAGGCCTGATATAATAAAATCAAAGACCACGACAATGAGATTTTTGCCTGAAAAATACTCTTACCGGGCAACAACGATAATCTACGGAGATAGGGTTGGCATCATAATCTGCTCAGACCCTTTTCTTTCCATAAGGATAAAGAGCAAAGAGCTTGCAGACACCTATCAGAGCTACTTTGAGATTATGTGGGATGCTTCTAAAAAAGATTAGCCTACCTTTCAATTTGACTATATTCTCTAAATCCCAGGTATAGTTTATGAAAGCCGTAATTGAGGCGCGGGGGCTGACCAAAAAGTTTGGCCCCCTTGCCGCGGTAAACAACACGACCTTTTCGGTTTCAAAGGGCGAACTCTTCGGGCTTTTGGGGGCAAACGGCTCAGGAAAGACTACCATGATAAAGATGCTTACCGGGCAGATAAAGCCCACAAGAGGAAAGGCAAGTGTTCTGGGCCTCGACGTCCTTAAAGACCCTATCGGCGTAAGGGCCGCCATAGGGGTTATGCCTGAGCAGGAAAACCCCCCCTCATTTCTCACGGCAGAAGAATACCTCCACTTTGCCGGCTCTATAAGAAGAATGGAGAAGAAGAAAATAAAGGAAAGGTGCGACGAGTGGTTTAAGCGCCTTCGGTTCCAGGACCAGAGAACGGTTCTTTGCAAGGACCTCTCAAGGGGGACAAGGCAGAAGCTCATGTTCGCCCAGTGCTTCATGCACGAGCCCGAAATGGTCTTTATCGACGAGCCCCTCATAAATCTCGACCCGGTTATCCAGAAAAAAGTAAAGGATTACCTCCGCCAATACACGCTCCGTGGCGGAACAGTATTCTTCTCGACTCACGTGCTTGAGATTGCCGAAGAGATATGCACCAGCATTGGAGTCCTCGACCAGGGAAAGCTCATTTACCAGGGAAAGATGAACCCCCTGCTGAAAAAAAGAAAGCGGCTCGAATCCTTCTTTTTGGAGCTTGTCGGTGGATAAGATGGCTCTTGTTGTCCTGAAGGCAATGGTTAAGGAAGAATGGAGAGTCCACTCGAAGATGTTCGGGGGGATTAACTTCGCGCTTTTTCCCGTAATGCTTGCGGCTTTTTCCTTCCTGGGTTCGCTTATGCTTCCTGCCCTCCAGGCCATATATTCCCTTGGCAGGATGATAAGCGTGTTTCACCTGATATACCTTCTTTTCGGGGTCAGCGTCGGGTCTTTCGGCCTCTTCGGGCGAGAGATTATGAACCGAAGGTTCGGGCAGGCGAGCATGATTACGTATTCTTCAAGAACCCTCCCCCTTTCTGAAAAGGAAATATTTGCAAACTTCTTTGTCAAAGACATAATCTTCTACTTCTTCCTCTGGGTTCTTCCCCCGATTCTCGGCCTTGCTATTGCTTCCCCTCTCCTTGGAATAAGCTCGTACCATGTCGGGCTTCTTCTCCTGACCGCCACCCTCTCGTTTCTCTTGGGGCTTTCGGTGGTTTTCTTTCTCTCGACGGTCTACGTGCATTCCAGAAAGGCCCTTCTCGCAGTTCTTGCCGGAATTTTGGGGCTGGCAGCACTCCTTATCAGATACAGCACAAGCCCGCTCGAGCTGTTTACTCCCCTCTCGATATTTTATTCGCCTTCGCCCCAGAAGGTCCTGGTAACTCTTGCCGCAATAATCCTGCTTTCGGCAGTTTCGATAAATTTCCTGAAAGTCGACTACCCCGACAAAAGAAGGCGATTCAACAATTCCCTCTCTCCCCTGACGAAGATTATGCCTTTTGGGCAGTATTCGCACCTCATAGCAAAAGACTTCCTTGACATGCGCCGAAGCGAAGGCGGGATTGCAAAGCTCGTATTTTCCCTCCTGATTCCCCTTGGGCTGGTATGGGCAATCCTTCAAACCCTTACCGGCTTTATGCCAGGGATAAATTTCCTCTACATTTTCGCAGTTTTTTTCGGGGCAATCTCCTCGACCATTTACAACTGGCTGACTGAGTTTGACCTTTTCACATCATACGGGTTTTTCCCGCTTAAGCAGTCAGACCTCATAAAAAGCAAGGTGCGCGGCTTCATGGTGCTCGACCTGCTTTGCATCATTGTCCTTTGGCTTGCAGGCGCCATTCTCGGATACTCCAGTTACCTGCCCCTCGCCACCCTCGTTTTCCTTGCCACTTCTTTTTACTCGCTATCTGTCACAATCAGGGTTGCAGGGCTCCAGCCAAACATACTCCTGTATAACGCAAAGGTCTTTTTGTCCTACTCCCTTCTCACCTGCCCGATTCTTGTCACGCTGATATTCCTTCCGCTTTTCAGCCAGTATCTGCTCCTGCTTAGCGCCCTCCTCTTCCCGCTGGGGCACTCTTTCCTGCAGAAAAGCTACCAGAAATGGGACTCTGCAGAAACAATGAGCTACTGAGTTTGAAAAACCAGAATCATAATCTCTGCCCGGTTTCCATATTCGCCTTTTCGAAATTCTGAGGCCATGCTCAAATGCCCTCACTTACGGACGGCTCGCCTGACACTGACTTCACGTAAGACGCCACCCACTCGTCAATTGTCTGGCCCTTCCGGTCTTTGAGAGGGTCTCTTAGAAGAAGTGCGTAGTTTCCGGCAAGGTCGCTTGGGAGATACTTTTGAGCGGCCTTCTGCACGTCTTCTGCAGTAACTTTTTCAATTCCTGCGAGGATTTCTGCAGTATTATGGTATCCGTCCATATCCCTACTGATTAAACTCGCCCGCCAGGCATTAAGCTCCTCTGCCTTCCCTGCCTGGTACTTCACTTTTCTCTTTGCTTCGGCAAGCTCTGATACGGAAACCTCTTCATCCTGAAGGCGTTGCATCTCTTCGAAAATTGCCGATATCGCCTGCTCCGCCTTGGATGAGTCTACTTTTCCTCTAATTCTAAGCGTTCCCGTGCTTAGCGCCGCATCATAACTGGCCCCAATTCCATAGGCAAGGCCTTTCTCCCGGCTCAATGATTTAAAAAGTCGGGAAGTTAAGCCGGGCTCTCCTAAAACATAGGCCAGAACCTCAAACGCATAGTAGTCTGAATCCAAGGCAGTTGGGGCGTAAATATTCATACTGAGTTCAGCGCTGCTCTCTAAAGTATTTGCCTGATTAATCAGGTCAGGCGCGCTTGAATGGATTATTTTCGGGCTCTGTGGCAGAGGATTCCTTGGAAGCTTCATGCGCCTGGAAGGACCTCTGCTAAACTCATCAAAGTACTTTTGGACCCGCTCTTTTGTGTCAGATGGCAAGCCCCCAACCAAAACCAAGTCCATATTGTTTGGGCTGAAGCCCTCTCCATAAAAATGTTTTAAGCCATCAACTGTCGCGCTTTCGATTACCGCCTCTTTCCCAATAACGGGGTAATCCTGAGGCGAATTTTCCCCAAAAAAGGCCTTTGCAAAGGCCTCCCAGTCCTCATAATGGGGGTCACTCTTATGGTCTGAAATTTCCCTTAAAACCCTTTTGCGCTCTTCCTCCAGTGCGGCAGAATCAAAACTTGGGCGAAACAGCATTTCCGACATAACGTCCAGATAGGTCTCAAGGTCACCCGAGATGATGTCTGCAGGAATAGTCATCTTGGTAAGCTCTGGATGGGCGTTGAAGAACCCAAAGCTGCCCAATTGGTCTTTCAACTCCAAAGGAGTATATTTTGCTGTGCCTCCTGCACCGAGCACGTGTTCAAGAAAATGCAGATATCCCTCCTGGCCAGGCAATTCGTTCAAAGCGCCATGATGAATCCTAATCTTGGCTGAGATTGTTTTTGTGGGTGTAGCTTGATACGCCACCCGAAACCCATTCTCAAGAGTAAACTCTTCGTAATCCTTTCCGGGATCATTACTTTCGCCCCCGGACTTGCCAGTGGCCACAGAAACCGCTTTTTCGGAGCCGATTGCCTCTCCTTCCGCCCTTTTCTCTCCACTCTCCACTCCCTTATCCACCATAAATTATCACCAATGGGTTATAAATATATTACTATACTCCAGTAAACACTTGAAATGAATGCGGGGTTTATTATGGAGATAATCGCCAGGGTTGCGGGCAGAGCAGACCTACCTGCACTTGTGGAAATATACTCAGACGGGCAGAAATTCAAAGGGATCCTGGCTTTGTGCTTGAAGGCCGGCAGAAAAGACAGTTTTGCAACAAGGACGCGCTCCTTTATGGAAAGGTTTTTGCCTTTGAAGTAAATTATGGTTCCTTTACCAAGCAACTGGTTTGTCTACCTTCTTGAATGCAGGGACGGCACATATTACTGCGGAATCACCAATGACCTGAGTAAACGCCTCAAAGCCCACTGGGCAGGAAAGGGCGCAAAGTATACAAAGGCCCGGAGGCCATTCCGGCTGGTGGGTTCTGTCAAAGTTCCCGACAAGGTTGCAGCGGCAAAGCTTGAGTATTCGATTAAGCAGCTGCCAAGGTTCGAGAAACGAAGATTTTTTGAGGCAAGAGGCCCGGCCCAAACTGAAGCATTTATAACCTAATCCATAATTAGGTTATGGTGGGTGTTGCTTCGCTTTACATAGTACTGGCATTGCTGTCGCTTCTTGCAATCGCATTCGTTGCCCTGCTCTTAAAAGGCAGGAAGCCAAAACCCCTGTCAACGCTGGCAAGCATTGCGTTTGCCTTTGTCCTTGCAGGAATCATTTTCGGGGATAACCGGGCAGTTGGCTACAGCCTGATTGGAATTGGCCTGGCCCTTGCGTTCATCGACATATTTCAAAGCCAGCGCAAAAGCAATCCAAATGAGAAGAAAAAAGCGAAAAAATAAATTTTGGTCTTAGTATGCACTCAATTTGTCTGGCCAAACGCCGTGAAGAAGCCCAAGCGACTCATCTATAGTTCTCCTGACTTCACTTTCGGGGTATCTCATGTTCAGAAGAAGCGCTTCCACATGGTTTGGAACAGCGATAGACATTTGTTCGGTCATTGACTTTGTCTGTAGCATCGTTTTGTCACCCAAGTTTACAGGGATTATCGCTTCAGAAACCAGCGCTTCATAGACATTTGGCGACCAAGGCCTTCTGAGACCGATTTGGACATTCTCCAGGATATTTCCTGTAGCACTGTATTTCTTGCCTTCACTCTTGTAAGGCATCACAACCACTCCGCTTGTGCCTGCTAAAGCGTCAACAAGTTCTTTAGGTGTGACCTCTCCCTCAAAAACCAGCATCAGGTCGTTGACATGAGGTACGGTTGTGGGAATCTTGCTTGCCCTGATCTTAAAGTCCACATCTTTGAAAACTGTCCCTGCATCTTCTCCCTGGTGTCCCGGCTTATCACCAAACTCTACTGAATTGATGTATCCCTTAGCCGATCCCGGCGGATCAGCAATCCTCCTGTCTATGTTGCCCGCCATATTGGTCAGTCCCAGAGGTCTTGCCGCATAAGCCAGTCGGCTTAAGCCGGTTGTGTTGCAGCTGGTGCATTGTACCAACTGAGGATCACGCTCAAGGAATTCTCCATAGTTTTGCATACCAAAGAAAAACTCTCCCGTAAGGTCCTCCTTCAATCCACAGCCTACGTTAAACTTCTTCTCTTCGAGGTCCTTGAGTATTTCTTCCCTGTCCGCTCCGCCCATCAAGGCTATGAAACATCCCTCGTTGAGCCCGTCTCTTACATAAAGCGGTTCCTGGTGAGAAGGTGTCCCTATCATCAAGGCATCTGAAGCTCTCAGGAAATCCTGATAATTCCCTGCTACCTTTACCCCATGCCCTTCCCACTTCTGTCTTGTTCCTTCGTCGCTTATGTAAGGAACGACATTCTGGCAATCCCTTTGCATATAGGCAAGTGTTGCCCTTGCCGTCGGATGGGGATTTCGCAAAAGAACATTAAGGTCGCCATCATTTCCCGTGTACTTATTCGCTGCATCTGCTGCAAAAATTGTCCGCTTGTTTTCTGTTCCGTCAAATCCTACAAAGCCAAAATTAGACGTCATAGATAAACTTGGCTTAAGCCATATTTATAGTTTCGAAAAATCGGACACTTTTGTACTACAATCAAACACTCGGCATTCCTTACTTCTGTGTAGAATCAGCCACTAATTTATATTCTGGAAAAAACTATTATGAACACGCTGCTTGTTTTCATCTGGATCTATGCAGCGATGATTGCCACGTCTTTTTGGGAAGCGTACGTCGAGGGGAGAAACCCCTGGGACAAGCGCAAAGTCGGCTGGAAGATAAAACTGGGAAAGCACTTCGTCTTTTCGGGCTACCACTTCTATGTCTTTGTCGTCATGTGGCCGCTTCTGCTCTCGCTTCCTCTGGTAATCTACGGCTGGAACTCGCAGCTTTTTGGAATCCTTGTAAGCGCGTACTTCTCGGGCATGATTCTGGAGGACTTCTTCTGGTACTGGGTAAACCCTGCTGTCAAGCCAAAGGAATACTGGACAAAATTTTCCGACTATTACCCATGGATTAAGTTCAAGGGCAGGAAGATTATTCCCATGGGCTACGTTCTCGGGCTGCTGATAGCTCTGCTATCCTGGCACTTTTTGTGGCGGTAACCACCAGGCAAACTAGCTTTTCCTTACAGTGAGCCCAATCTTTTTGTGGCAAAGCTTATGCGCCTTCTTGTCTTTCTCGTCATAGCCGGGGTTCTTCCTGTGCCACTCGTCGTGCTCCTTTTGGGTAATTGTCAGGTTTTTCTTAATTTTCTCTTCCATTCGATTCTATGGAATCCGATATTTATGCTAAAGCCCCCGGCTGTCATAAGCCCAGTGCAAAAGCGCCTGCCTTTGCTTACGCCTACAGCTAAAGTCTCCCTGCATGCAATTTTTCTGGAGTTGTGATATGTGCCTCTTCATTGCCTTCCACCTCCTTATTTGCCGTTCATCATCAGGGCAACGCCTCCCCATATAATATCTACAATACCATTGAAACCAGCCCCTCGGGTCTTCCCAATAAATCCAGCCCTTCGCCCGCCAGTAAGAGAGGGGCTTTGAGGCGTTGACACCGAAGAAGTTCAGTTTCGGGTCGTGAAACTCGTGGCAAAGCTTTGCCTTTAGAAACCAGTCCTGTGGAAACTCCTCTTTGCAGTCAGTCATGTATTTGCCGCCAAAGACGCCCATCATAAGCATCTCTTTTGGTGTCAGGTCTGGCTTGAATTCGGGGTGGAAATTCTTTCCAACTGGCTCGGTCAGATAGTAAACATAATTCTTCTGCATCAGGTCGTTTACGACGACTTTTTGCCTCATAAATTACAAGCTTAGTTTTGTAGGTATGTTTTGCTCCAGCATATATTCTATACTCACCTTGGATATAATAGTTACTTCAAACTCCTCTCAACAATCTTAATCTCTTCTTCGGTCAAGCCATAGAGCTTGTAAACCATCTGGTCAATTTCCCGGTCTGTCTTCTCTATTTCCTGCTTTAATCCGGTCAAATCCTTTTTGTAGCCCTCGAAATATTCCGACCACTCGTCCTGCTCTTTTAGCGTTAGTTTGACCTTCTTTTTGGCAAGCTCCGCCAAAAAGTCCGAAAAGGCGAGTTCGTGGAAGTTTTCGACCCTTTTCGAGCTTTTCTCGACTTTGAGGTTTTGGGCGACCCTGTCGAGGAATTTCGCCCTCTTCTCGTAAAATTCTTTGTTAAGTTTTAGCATTTTATCCGCCTTCTCGATAAATGGCTTTTGCTCGGAGGGCGGGATTTCTGGGATTGGGATTTGTTGAAGCTGGTTTATTTTTATTTCAAGAAGTTTATTGAAATTGGAGTTCAACCACGCATCAATAAATTTAGAGTTTACTAAAGCTAGAATATAGGATACCCGGTAATTCTTCTCCAGATAATAGAGGATATGTATTTTGTCGTTTGTAAGATGTTTCTCGGTATCAATGCTTGCTTTGATACTCCCCCCACATATTCCCTGAAAAAGTATTTTTGATGGAACTTTGAAATATTCTATTTTTCTTGGGCCCGCCCCTACTTTCTCCATCATAAGTTTTGGTTTGTACCAAATCCATTTTTTAGATTTGCCGGAATAATATCTATCAATGTCTTTTCCTCTAAGTACAGGGTAAGTATCATTATCTTTTTTAGCTTCCAAAATAAATCTTTCGTCATCACTTGTTTTTATTCCTAAAGAAAAATTCGCAATTTCTCCTAGTCTTACGGTCTTTGTATGAAATATAGTTTCCGGCTCGAAAGAAAATGTCAAATTCTGAGTTCTTTTTATTCTTTCATATGCTAAGTCATGATTCATTTTGTCGAATTTTCCATTATCATATTCCAAAAGCTCTATTTTGTGATTGTTAGGGGGAATTTTATTCTGGAAGGTAAGTATGGTTGTTGTAACTATTGCATCTTCAAAAACTCCTGGAGGCAGTTTTATTAATCGTAATACTTCTGTTTCATTTACAAGAAACTCTCTAAATTTGCTGAAACTATCTGTGCCTAACCAAGAGTTTGAGAATATAAAACTCAATAATCCCTCTTTCTTCAAAAGATTCTTTCCTTTTTCGGTAAATATACTATACAGATCACTCTTGTTCTTAACAGTTGCATAATGAGTTTGGTAGAATGTTCTGGTATTTTCATCACTAATGTTGGCAATATTGACATAAGGAGGATTCCCAATCACCACATCAAAACCGCCTTTTGACATAATCTCCGAAAACTCCTCTTCCCACTTGAACGCCTTCGGGTCAACCGATTTGTCGTCAATCAAAGAATTTCCGCACTTTATGTTTTTGTCCAAGCTTATCAGCTTCTTGTTCTTCTTGGCAATCTTCAGGAATAAGCTGAGCTTTGTTATCTCGACCGATTCCTCGTTTATGTCAACGCCGAAAATGTTGTTCTGGATTATTTCCCTTGCCTCGTCTTCCTCGACCCATTTTGAGCTTTCTCCGATAAGGGACATCTGCTTGTCTTTTGCGCTGAGCCGTTTTCCCGAGCCAAGCGAGCCGGTGGCGCCTGTCGCAAAATATTCTCCCTTTTCCTGCTTGAAGTTCTGGATTTCCTTTTGAATTTCAAGCAGGACATCGACCGCCTTTATCAAAAACGCCCCTGAGCCGCAGGCGGGGTCTAAAATCTTTATCCGCCGGAATTTCTCCTCAAGCTCGGAAATGTCTGAAGAATACTCTTTGACCAACTCTTTGGCGGTTTTCGCCTCTTTTTTGGACAAATACGGAATAATCGTATTCCGGCAGATGTAGTCTGTAATGTACTCCGGCGTGTAAAAAATACCGTCTTTCTTGCGTTTCGACACTTCGCTTCCTTCCTTAAGCTCCTCCAAATCCGAAAGCGACTGCTCGAATATGTGGCCCAGGATATTTACGTTTACTTCGGTCTTGAAGTCAAAGGACGCCATAAGAAGCAGGTTTTTGATGATTGGGCTAAGCTTATTCTGGTACTTGGTGAAAATCGGCTTTGTCGCCTCGTCGAGTTCCGGCTCCTTTTTGAGCGTGGAATTTTTGTAAACCTCGGCGAAAAACTTTGAATCCCTAAAGTCCTTAAAGTACACCGTTTGAGGGATTTCTTCTTTGAACAGGCCGCCGTTGAATTGCTGGATTTTTACGGGCGTTTCCGAACCTTCATTCATCCGCCCGAACAGGTCAGAAATCGTGGCGGAAACGTAGTTTGACCTGTCGGAGAGCAAAGTTTCCATTTTGAGGGCGTCTGTCACCATTTTCTCGAAAAGCCGCTCGGAAAGCTTGTCTGTGTCCTCAGCAAAGAATGTAAACATCAGGCGATTCAGATAAAGCTGGGCATAATGGAGCGCGTCCTCCCTTGAAATGCCGTTCTCACGGAATTCCTTGAGCATCATCAGGCGGGTTTCGTGGAACAGCTTGTAAAACTCCTTTGTGAAATTCCGCTCCTCGACTTTTGACGCCTCGGACAGCTTTTCGACAAAGCCGCCTTCTAAGCTCTCCCTTGAAAAGATAGCCACGAATTCCTTCAGTTTTTCCGGATTTTCCCGAATTGAGCAGAAATCGAACTTGTGGAATTTTGAACTCCCCACACTTCTGTCAAAAAGCACAAATATCTTGTAATTTGTCAGAACTCCATACGGAATCCCTAATTCGTAGATATAATGATTGACTTGATTGACGGGCGTCTCTTTTACTTTTTCGTTTCGGTGCTGAGATGCCCATAAATCTTCGGTTTTCGTGCCCTTCGCCTCAAAGCACACGAATTTTGACCCTGTTTTGTCCTCGAACGAGAACTCCATGTGCTTGTCCTCGTGTTTTAGGCTCTCAAGGCTTATATCGTACCCCAAAAGGTCTCTTAGAAGGATGTTTGCGAATGGGAAATAACCTTGTTTCTCTTTTTCAAGTTTTCCTTCTTTAAGCAGATTAAGCCAGTCTTCAGCTGCCCTTTTCTGCTTGGCCGAAATCTTGATATCTGAAACTAGCCGCTTTACGGTTCTCGGGTTGAACAGTGGCTCCTCCATAGTTTAAGACACTTTAATCTAATAATTGCCAAAACCAGTCTCGAAAGTTAGAATCCTGAGTTCTAAAAAAGCACTCCAAAAGCTATCCCTTCACAACTCCAATCGGAACAACCCTGACAACCTTCCTGGAAATGTCTGCTGCGTCAACTGCCTTTATGACTTCATCTATGTCCTTGTAGGCGTTTGGCGACTCTTCTGCCAGGACTATTGGGGAAGTTGACCTTGCGATTATGCCGACGTTTGCCAAATCTGACTTTACCTGGTTTCCCTTGAACCTTCTTATCGCCTCGTTTCTGCTCATAACTCTTCCTGCCCCGTGGCAGCTCGAATAAAAGGTGTTCTTCGCCTTGCTTCCGCCGACAAGGATGTAGCTTGCAGTTCCCATCGAGCCGGCAATAAGCACCGGTTGGCCGACAGTCTTGTAAGTTTCAGGTATCAATTCATGCCCCGCAGGCAGGCTTCGAGTCGAGCCCTTCCTGTGGACATAAAGCATCTTCTTCTTTCCATCGACCTCGTGCTCCTCCAATTTACAGATGTTGTGGCAGACGTCGTAAATCAGGTCCATCTCAAGCTCCTCCCAGTCCTTCAAAAACACCTGCTCGAAGCTCTCCCGGACCCACGAAGTCATTACAGTTCTATTGACAAAAGCGTAATTTACCGCGCACTTCATGGCGGCAAAGTAATTCTGCCCCTCCTCTGAAGCCACCGGCGCGCAAACTAATTGCGGGTCAGGAAGCTCGATTCCGTACTTTTTAGCGGCTTTTTCGTGAATCTCCAGATAGTCTGTTGCTACCTGGTGGCCAAAGCCGCGGCTCCCGCAGTGAAGCATTATTATAACCTGGTCGGGCTTACCAACTCCGAAAACTTCAGCGGTCTTCTTGTCAAAAATCTGCTCGACTCTCTGCACCTCAAGAAAGTGGTTTCCTGCGCCCAAGGTTCCTAGCTGAGGAAGCCCCCTTTTCATCGCAAGGTCGGAAATCTTGTTCGGGTCAGCCCCTTCCATGCACCCGTACTCCTCCATGTGCTGGATGTCTTTCTTTGTAGCGTAATTTTTCTCGACTGCCCACTTAGCGCCCTTCACCAGGACTTCGGAAAGCTGGTCCCGGGTTAGCTTCAGCCGCCCAGTTGAGCCGACGCCCGAAGGGACATTCTTGAACAAGGTGTCGATAAGGTTTCTAAGCTTTGGCTTTACTTCGTCATAGGTAAGGTTCGTCTTAATCATGCGGATTCCGCAGTTTATGTCAAATCCGGTGCAGCCAGATGAAATGATCCCCTCTTTCGAGTCAAACGCCCCGACCGCGCCCATGGGCAGGCCATACCCCCAGTGGATATCAGGCATTCCGCAAACCGGCTCTATAACTCCCGGCAGGCAGGCGACATTAGTCAGCTGCTTTAATGCCTCATCCTCAACCGCCTCAAGGAGCCGGTCGGTAAGGATAGCTTTAGCGTTCACCCTCATTCCTGCCCGGGCAGACTTTTCAATCAAATACTCGAAGTCGCTTATTTTCTTAACCTGATCCTTTATCGAACCTCCGTTTTTTTGCGCCATAATAAAAGCCGGAATGGGATTTATAAGAAAAAACCGCCCCGGAAGGTAAATATATACTTCCTCCTGTAATTATGGCATCAGCGATTTGCTCATACCTGGGACTTTCAGGAAATCTATGCACAATCTTGTACAATGTTCTGTTCCCCTGGATAATAACCTTTGCGATGATATTCGGGCTTTTGATAAAACTCCAGATATTCGGAAGCGACAAGACGGGAAGAGGCGTTTCAGGGCTTATTGCCCTGTCGGTCGGCTTCTTCATTGCAGCGGGAACTCCTTTCGGGAGCACAATGGGGCAGTTCTTTGTCAACACTTCAGTGGGGATGATGACCTTCCTCTTCGTGATTCTTGGAATACTGCTAGTAATCGGCCTTACCAACAGCAACATGATGCCCAGCAGCTTTTCTGGCTGGAAAGGAATAGCCGTTCTCGTGGTAATTGTCCTTCTTGCCTGGATGCTTCTTGGCGGAAACATGCGCATGATGGGCATGTCCTCAAACGACCTGACAGCTCTGGTGATTATACTGGTGGTAGTCGGCGGAATGTGGTACTTCGTCGGGCAGGACAGCGGCGGCCCTGAAAAGGGCGGCAAATAACCGAAAGTCAAGCAATTTTTGGAATATTTTTATAAATTTAGATATTTACTGCTTAAGCTTTAGTTATGCTTAACCTGAATCTCAAGGGGCTCGTGGAGGAACTAAAATCCAAAAAATACATGAGAGTTCTCCTTCAGGCGCCTGAAGGCCTGAAAACCCGGGCAGGGGAGATTTCAGAAGCAATAGAAAAGGAAGTTGGAATCGAAACAATAATTTCCGGGGAGCCCTGCTATGGCGCCTGCGACCTGCCAATTGAAGAGGCAAAACTGATGGGGTGCGGCGCGATTATTCACCTGGGCCACTCCGACTTTGGAGTCAAAACCGATGTGCCTGTCATCTATCTCCCGCTTGAGTACAGGCCTGAAATCCCCAAAGGGCTGGAGGAAAAATTAAGAGGCCTTCCTGAAAAAAACGTCTCCCTCTACTCCTCCGTCCAGTTCAAGCCGGCTCTCGACTGGCTGGAGGAAACCCTGAAAAAACAGGGAAAAACAGTAGAGGAGAAAAAGATAATCCTTGGCTGCTCTGAGGTAAAAAACGATAGCGAGCTCAGCATATTCATCGGCTCGGGAAAATTCCACCCCCTTGCAATCAGTGCGGGAAACGGGAGGGTTCTCCGGATTGACCTTGAGAAAGGAGAAATAAGCGACCTTTCAGAGCATATAAAGCGAGAGCAGATGAAAAAGTTCGCGCGTCTCGAAAAGCTAAAGGATGCCAAAAGCGTGGGAATATTGGTTTCAAAAAAGCCCGGGCAATTCCATAAGGAATTTGGAGAACTCAGGAAAAAACTATCTCAACAGGGCAAAAGGGCGGAAGTCCTGATATTCGATGAAATAACTGACGAGAAGCTCCTGGGGCTTCCGTATGATGCTTATATTAACACCGCCTGCCCAAGAATCCTGGATAACTCGTTCAAAAAGCCGGTGATAAACCTCAGGGACCTGGAATAAGCAGGAAAGCAAAAGCCCGCAAGGAAAATACCTATTTCATATCCTACAGATATTATGGTGGATTCACCTATAGCAATTGTATTCAAGATAATTTACACTCTCCTTGAAGACGCCATTAGAAGCAGCATAAAGCTTTTCGGGCTCCTGATGGAGCTTCTAGATTCCCTCGCCTACACAGTTGCAACCGGCGGCCCTATTGGAGCACTAATGGCAATCATGATACTTGCCCCAATAATCTACCTGATGTCAAAAATATTCGGCGGAAACATAAGGACTGCAGCCATAACCGGCTTTATCGTGCTTATGGTCCTGATAATTGTTTCGGTGGCGGCATAGCCATAACTCGGCTCAGGGAGCAATTTTTGGAAAAAACCTCGAAAAATTCTCGACAACACTCTTGTCAAGCGCGTAGTCCGGCAGGCCAAAGGAAGACATGTGGTGCGAATAAAAGCCAAGAGGCACTCTCCTGCCCGCAGTCCTGTCGACTCTCCAGAGTATGAACCTTGCAAGCGCCATCGCACCGTGAACGCTTGCCGGAAAGCCAAACCAGTCGTCCGAGCGAAAGTGAGCCATCGGAGTAAATAACCAGCCATATTTCAGAGTTTCCTTTTTGCCAATGCCCGCTCCCGAAATTACCGCGCCGTCTTTTTCCGAAAGGGAGTTTGAAGCCACAAGAACCCGCCTCATGAGCCCATCCTGATTATACTCCTTGTAATAGGCCTTTCTAAAATAGGGAACAAATGTCGCAAAGGAAGGTGTGTGCATCTTTCTGGGGTCAACCGACCTTAGGTCATCTGAAAGCTGAAGCTGCAGGTACTGCCTCCGGGCGCCCGTAAGCTCATCTGAAATGACCATCGAGCAGGCATCGGAAACCGCCAGAATCTGGTTGAACGTGTCTCTCTGCACGGCCTCAAGCTCCTCGTAAAACTCAAGAAGGTCATGAAAGGACGGGATTTTGTCAGAATGCTCTTCCTGGAACGCTTTTACAAGCTGCACAATCTCATTTCTCTCCTCCTCGCTGCAGCCCTCTATTCCCTTGGCAGCGACCCTGCTTCCATAAGACTCGCAAACGTCCCTGTCTTCGGCAAGAGCTGGGAAAAAACGCTCCTGCTTAGGGTCATAAGCAACAGTGCTCCATGGGACAAGATAGTTCCAAAACCTGTAAACCTTAAGAAACTGCCGGAGCTGCTCATCGGTCTTTACCGACTCGACAGGCCTGTAGCCCTTCGGGTAAAGACCGCTTTCGAGATTTTCAAGGAGGATTGTGGTCGAGAGGGTTTCAAGAGACATGACTCCCCCCTCCCGCCTGACCCACACTCCAGACCTCCTGAGAAAGTCAAGAGACACTTTGTGCGCCTCGCTGAGAGTGGAGGAATAAATGGTCGCCCCGACAGTAGAGTATGCTTCATACGGAATCGACTGCATGTCGAGTATCGAAAAAGGCACAATCAGCGGCTCTTCCTCGTACCTGCCTGAATCGAAGAGTATATGGGCTGAAAGCTTAGGCGTCTCGACGTAGTCCATAAGAGACTTCTGCACCCGGTCATACGAAAGGGAATGTGCGTTTTCCGGCGGCTGGAGGCAAAGCCGGACCACAAGAGTTATCAGGGTGGGGTCAAAGATGCCAATGAGATTTATCACCTCAACCTGGCGCCTGAACCGCTCTATCGCATCGGGCGGGAGGTTTGGAAGGTACGGAAAAGAGGGGCAGACCGTCCCGATTACCTTTTTGCTTGCGTCAACCCCGTTTAAGCTGACGTTTTCTATGAGGTCCGCCGTAAAATGCCCGGAGTCCCTCCCTGCAAGGATTATATAACGGATATTCGGGTTCGAGATTGTGTTTGTTATCAAAAGCTCAACTCCCCGGGGGGTAAGGCAGGGCCCAGCCGCGGCTGCCCCGGCGTTTACGGCATGTTCCTGGATATTTTTGTCCTGGACGGGGCAGATGACCACAACCGGGCTCGAAACATCCCCAATACCATAAGTTCCAGAGTTTTGCGGCCAGCGTATCTCCTCCATAAGCCGCCTCCGGGAAAACTTTGAAAGCCGCCTTGATGGCTGGACCGCCCTCTCGAAGGTAAACCTGCGGCTGTCGGCAATAATTGAGAGATATTCCGGCAGGCCCGACAGGTCTTTTCCGCTGCCAAGAATGTC
>JAFGCN010000022.1 GCA_016932615.1 Candidatus Aenigmatarchaeota archaeon | reverse complement strand
GACCAGGTACTCCATGGCCGTAAGGACCGCTTCGTTTTCCTCTTCAAGCACATCACAGTACCACTTTGTGTACTCCGCTTCCTTTTCGAAGTCATGCCTCTTTATCGCAGGCGGCTTTTCAGTAAAATGCCAGAAGCCGAAGTGGGCTGATTTTATCAGGTGGGAATAGTGGAGCTGGGAGGGGCCGCAGTCATATACCATTATGAGATTTTTCGAAAGTGACGCGCTCTGGTACATATCGAGCGTGTGGTCAAAAATCTGGAGGTTAATTCCATGGGCTTCAGCTTCGGCTGCTGCCTGCCTTCTTGTGTCGGGATTTATCTCGGCAAGCCCCCGGAATATGATAAAATCATTGGTTTTGCAAAGCTTTACAATCTCCTGAAATGCCCATTTGCCGTTAACCCCATAGCCAATCATGTAGATTTCGACAATCCTGGACGGTTCAGGCATAAAATAAGCAGGAGAATATAATTAAGCGTTTTAGGGACTTCTTTGATAGTGGCGGGTCTGTTTCTAAAGCCGCTATTGCTTACGCTAAGCCAGCAAACAACACCTAAAAATGTAAAAAATGGATTATCTTTTTTTCTTCCTGGCTTTCTTGACAACTTTCTTTATCTTCTTTGTCTGCTTTACGGCTTTTTTCTTGATGGCTTCGACTTTCCTTGGAAGCTTTGGCCATCCTTTTTTGCGGTAGGTTTGATAGAGCTTTATGATGAATTCGAACTTTGCATAGTTTTCCTGCGCTACACCTATCGCCTCTTTTGCCTCAAGGTAGGCCATATAGATTTTGAAGGTGTCTTTTTTCGAAAGCCCGTCGATGTACTTGTCAAGATAGGCCTCCATGTCCCGGAATATGCTCAATTTTGGCTCTCCAAGCTCATTCATTATCTTTCTTGCCTCGGTCTTCAGGATGATCTTCATCTCCCTTACATTTTCGCCTGAAAGCCGCACATAGATGAGCCCGTACCTCAGCCGGTCGCTCAGCGAAAGCCCTTTTGCAACCTTGTCGATTGGAATTGGCTTGATGTCCTTTAAGTCCATAATAATATCCTTAGCTATATTTACTATACTTTGGACATCTCAAAAAAAGGAGATTTTGTGACAAATGTTTCGTACTCTCCGCCTTCCCCACTGATGTTTGCACGTGCCTTTCTGAGGTCTTTTATGAAGTGGCCCAGGTTTTCCGGGTTTATCATCCGGCCCTTCCATTTTTCAATTCCTTCGGCGCAGGTGTCTGCAATGAGGAATTCAAAGCCCGCTTCCAGCACAACTTCCTGGAGGTAGCGTTCCTGATCCTTGTGCCAGAGGGGCGCATAGGAAACCACTCCAAGCTCCTCGCAGATTAAGTCCAGTCTTTGCTTCTGGTACTCGCTTGCAAGGGCTCCGGATATAATCCCTTCGATTTTTTCGGCTTTGACTAGTTTCTCCAGGTGGCTTTTCATCTCTTCTACTTCCTTTTCTTTGACGCCAGAAACGTTAAATAAGACATGCCGGGGCGGGCTTTTCATATTCTTGATTTGGAGAGGAGTTTTCTCCGCAAAAGGGTGCTGGAGCATATAGCTCTCCGGGTTTTTGGGGATAAATGTCACGGCTACAGGTATGTCAAAGCCCTGCTGGAGCATAAGGTAGTAGGCGTACCAGGAGTCTTTTCCGCTGGAAATAAGGGAAAGGAGTTTCATAATCTTAATAAGCGAAATTTGCCTTTAATCCCCAAAAGCACTGGCTTATAGCAAAAGCCCCCATGCCTGCTCTATGTTTCCTACGGCTTTCCCGTACAGTAATTCCTCCCTCGTTTTCTTGTTTTTCAGCTTCACCTTCTGAATCATTGCGGGATATTCATTATACTTGAAGTTAGACATTAACGGCAAAAAGGACACATTTTTCCTGAAGTGCCAGCAGGAGTGGGAGTAGGTCTTTGCAAGAACTTCAATTGTATATTCTTCATTTTCCCCGATTATTTCATGCACCCAGTTTTTTCCCGATCTTTTAGGTACAATCGTCAGATTTTTGAAGTGCTCGCTTAAGCCCCTTTTTGCGTCAAAGAAATTTAGGTCCTGTGTTATCGATGCAGAAGGCGTTTTTAGCTGGGGGTCTATGAGGTTGTCCTTTAGAATAGCCCGGCCTGCGTAAGTGTTGAAGTATTTGAGGTGGCTTCCGTCCTTGTATTGGAAGATTCCCCAGTACCAGCAGGGAGGAGGCGCATTTACAAGAATCTTCTGGAAATAGGCGCTTCCGCTTATTTTTCTACCCCCTATGCTCCCCCCAAGGGACAGGTGGTTCATATACATAGAGTGAACGCTCATGCTTCCACCGAAAAAGTTTGCTACGTTGTCGCCGACAAGAAGCGGGGCTTTCTTTGATTCTTTTGCTACAAAGTGCATTTTCTTTCCTCCCCGCTCTATATCCACTATGAATTTTCCGTCCTTGAACAGAAAGGAAGAATTGGTCTTTCCTTCTGCCTTTAGCACAAGCTTGCCTTCGTCAAGTGTGAAGGGGCAGTTTTCAAGAAGGTAGTCGTCATGCATCTTATTTCCATCAAAATACCAGGCAGCCACAGTTCCGCAAAAACTCCTCTTCTTTTTGTCCTGGTGGCTTGTGTCATAGGTGATTGGGAGGTTATTGCAGTAGATAAGCTTATCCTTTTTTATGGACCAGAGAATCATCAGTTGCCCGGGCTTTTCCGGGTTTTTGGGGTTATCAATAAAAAACAGCCAGAACCACCAAAACCAGCCCCCCGGGTTTATAATCCTTGTGTTAAGCTTCCAGATTTTCTTGATGGCACTGGGTTGCATAATCTTATCTGGCTCGTTTTTAAAAAGGGTTTTGGGGTTTAAATTGGTTTTGAATTAAGTTTAGTATGGCCTTTGATGCAATTGTTGTCGGAGGAGGGCCTTCCGGATCGACTGTTTCACTTATGCTGTCCCGCAAAGGGCATAAAGTTCTTCTTTTAGACAAGGCGAAGTTTCCACGGGATAAGGTTTGCGGTGATGCCTGCAGCGCAAGGGGTCTTGTGGTTATCGATGAGTTGGGGCTGCTTTCAAAGACAAAGCGCCAGCCGCATGTTGTAGTAAATCGCCTGCTTCTTTCGGCGCCTAACGGAAAGAGGATAATTATGCCTTACGCAAAAGACGAGAAGATTGGCTGCGCAGGGTACGTCATAAAGCGTAAAAAAAATGACGGGGTGCTGTTTTCTGCAGCCAAAAAAGAGGCAACTGTCATCGAGGGCTTTGGTGTCGAGGAGTTAATCTATGATAATGGCTCTGTTGTTGGCGTAAAAGGCAGGGACGCTAAGGGGCGCAAAAAGGAATTCCGGGCAAAGGTAGTTGTCGGGGCTGATGGGGCAAACTCGGTTGTCGCAAGAAGCGTCGGTTCGCTTCAGCTTGACCCTAAGCACAGGTGCGGCTCCATAAGGGGCTATTTCAAGGGAGTCACCGGCCTGTCTGACACGATAGAGATTTATTTTATTGACGGCGTGTTTCCCGGGTATTTCTGGATATTTCCAATGCCTGGCGGGCTTGCTAACGTGGGCCTGGGGCTTGTTTCCTCGGAGATTTCAAAGAGAGGGCTTTCCTTGAACCAGATGATGGAAAAGGCAATCGCGTCCGAAGGCATTAGGAAGCGCTTTAAGAATGCAAAGCAGGTGGGAAAGACCGAGGGCTGGATAATTCCCCAGGGATCAAAGAGAGTCAAGAACCATGGCCCTGGCTGGATTCTGGTCGGAGATGCTGCGTCCCTTGCCGACCCTTTCAGCGGTGAGGGATTTGGAAATGCCATGCGTTCGGGGAAAGCTGCAGCAGAAGTCATAGACGCTGCCCTAAAGGCGGGCGACACAAGTGAGGAATTCCTTTCGGCTTACGAGAAAAAAATCGCTGAGATTATGGATGAGGAGTTTAAGTCCCTGTATTTGATTCAGAAGGTGTCAAGCCACAAGTTTTTGCTGAATCTTTTCCTTTCCAAGGCATCCTCAAATAAGGAGCTTAGAAAGGTTCTTGCGGACATGATGGTAAGTGACAGCGCGAAAAACCAGGCAATGTCGCCGCTTTTCTACCTTAAGCTTCTTTTTTCCTAAAAATCTGTTCTTTTGGGGTCGAAAATGTTGAAAATTCTCGAAGCCCTTTCAAATTCCGATAACAGTTCATTGGGGCGGGTAAGCTTTTCCGGGACGAACAGAACAATCTTTTTTCCGTCAGACTCTATTACGAACTTTTCTTTTGATTTTTCAAGGATGCTGGTAAGTTCCGGGCTGAAGAGTTTTTTTACTTCTTCCTTGTTTTCTCCCTGCAGGTAATATTTTTTGGAAAAACCCGGACTGTCGGGAAGGTCTATATCATTTTTCTTAAAAGCGTCCCCAATTTTGTCGAAAATCCCTTCCGGCCTGACACTGAAGGCAGGGATTGATTTATGCAGTCTTGAAACATATGTAGTTTGCCGGTGCACCTTTTTCCCGAAGGCCAGTGTATAAGCGTAGTCAAAAATCTGCCAGTGCCTTCCATTTCTTTCCCCCTCCAGGAGGTTTGTGACCCTTTTCCACTTTCCGGCTTTTGCAATTTGCGTTTCCGGAAGGAGAACTTCTGCTTTTACCGGCGCATAGTTTTGCAATATTCCTGAAAATGGTCCAAATCCCCGGTTGGGAAGATATCGCTTATAGGAAAGCCCAAGCATGGAAGAGGCCTTTTCCAAGTCAGCGCTTCTCTTCTTTTCCTTCAGGTAGAATAGGTATGCCAGCACTATGCCAATCACGAAAATAGACAAATGCCAGTAAACTTCATTCTCAATCATTCTTTTAGTGCCCCGCCCTGCAGGAGCCGCTCTGATGATTTCATGAAGCCCTCCTTGATAGCTTCCTCATCAAGCGTAAGAATCTGCTTTTCCTGCATAAGGAATTGGCCGTTTACAATAAGGCCGGATATTGCTTCCCTTGAAGCGGAGTACACGATGTTTGAAACAAGGTCTGTTCCGGGCAGCAGGGAGTAGTGGCTTTTATCGAGCAGGAGCAGGTCTGCGTTTTTTCCTGCCCCAATGCTGCCGGAGTTAAGCCCCAGGATTTTTGCCCCGCCAAGGGTTGCCATGTCAAGGGCGCTTTGGGCCGCCATTTCGGATGCGTTCCAGCGCAGCCACTTCTGCATGAGGCACATGGCTTTCATTTCCCCCAGCATATTGAGAGAGTTGTTCGAGCAGGCCCCGTCAGTTCCGATTCCTACTGTGACTCCCGCCTCCCTGAACTCCCTGTAAGGGAAAGCCCCTCCGGTTGCAAGCTTCATGTTCGAAGCAGGGCAACTGACAACAGACGCTTTTTTCCCCGCAAGCATCGAAATTTCACCTTTGGTCAGCCAGGCGGAGTGAAAGCCCACGAATGTATTGTCTATGACGCCAAGCTCTTCGAGAAATTCTGCCGGCCTTTTTCCATATTTCCTGTGGCAATCGTACACTTCCTTTCGGGTTTCCGACAGGTGAGTTGTATAGAGAAGGTTTTTGCTTTCCGCGAATTTTTTTGCTTCCAGAAGCAGCTCTTTTGAGCAGGTGTAGACTGAGTGCGGCGAAATCACCGGTCGGCAGAGCCCATTGGATTCAAGGATTTTTTTGACGGATTTTTTGGCTTCTTTCAGGGTTCCCTCCTTCTTTTCAGAGTCTCCAAAATCCATCAGGGGGTGGCCCAGGTATCCTCTCAGCCCGGCTTTTTCGCTTGCCTTCAGTATCTGCTCGCTTCCAAAGTACATGTCAAGGTACGCTGAAGTTCCGGAGCGAATCATTTCGAGGAGACCGAACTTTGCCCCCGCGTAATAGTCTTCCTCCTTCATTTTTGCCTCAGCTTTCCAGACTTCAGAAAGCCACTCGTTTAGCGTGAGGTCATCCCTGTACCCACGGAGGAGCACCATCGGCAGGTGGGTGTGGGCATTTACAAACGAAGGCATGACAATCTTGCCCCTGCAGTCAATTTTCTCGCACTCGCTTTCTGAGGAGTCGATGTTTTTGGAAACTTTCTCAATTCTGCTGTCCCTTATAAGAATATCTGCGCCTTTCAGTACGGTCCTCCGTTCATCCTGGGTAAGCACTGCCGAGCAGTTTTTGAGAAGCATTCTACTTCCACTTGTGCTTGGGGTTTCTTGGTATTATGAGCGCCGCAATAAGGTAGAACACAAGCCCTGCCCCAAAGGAAGCAAGGGTCAAAAGGACCAGGAGAAGCCGTATTATTACCGGGTCTACGTCAAGGTATTCTGCAATCCCTCCGCACACTCCGAAGAGTATCCTTTCGTTTCCTGACCTGTAAAGCCGCTTTATGTCTTTTGCCATAAGAATCATATTCTAATTTTTATTGGTATTTTATGGCATGGGGGTTTGTGGCCAGCCCGGACTTCTTCAGCTATATTGTGCTTCCCATCCTGATATTTCTTGCAAGGATTGTTGATGTCAGCATGGGCACCGTCCGTGTGATATTTATCTCCAAGGGCTATAAATACATCGCGCCCCTTATCGGTTTTTTTGAGGTCATAATCTGGCTTCTTGCCATAACCAAGATAATGGACAACCTGGCAAACCCTCTCTGCTACCTCGCTTATGGGGCGGGCTTTGCCGCGGGAACTTACGCGGGCATGGTAATCGAGGAGAGGGTTTCCATAGGGAAGGTGCGGCTCAATATCGTCGCAAAGAGGAACGTTAATAAAATCATGAATGAGTTCGATGACGCGGGGATGCTTTTTACTTCAAACGATGCCGAAGGGCGCGACGGGAAAGTCAAGTCCATCTTTATGGTTCTGGAGCGCTCCCAGGTCGGAAAAGTTATATCCATCGTAAAGAAGCACAATCCCGATGCCTTCTATTCGATAGAGGAAGTCAGGTTTGCAAAGGAAGAGAAGGCAAAGCCATTAAAGCACCACCGGAGGAGGTATCTCAGGTTTGGGTTTTATCGGAAAGGTAAGTAAGTTATGCTCTTTGACATAAAACCAAGAAGGGATAAGTTTTTGGAAGGGAGTTTTGAGTCTTCGATGAAGGAGCTTGAGTTATTCTTTGGAATTAAGTGGACAAAGAACCGCCCAAATGTTTTGGTTGTTCCTGACAGAAGGGGATTTGATCTAATCTTTGGCAGGAAGACCCCCGGTTGGTCTGTTGGCCTTGCTCCTGGAAGAGATATCTATGTTTTGGATCACGAAAACTATGCGAAGAATAGTACGCACGAATACTCCAAAGAGCACTATCGCGCTCTAGTTAAACACGAGTTGACTCATGTGTTCTGTCGGGTAGTATCCGGAAAAGAAATGCTTTATCCGTTTTGGCTAAGTGAGGGGCTTGCCATGTATCTTGCAGGGCAGAATATCACAAGGCCAAGGCCTTTAAAATTCAAGTCTTTCCTTAAATATTATACGCTTCACAACGAGGAGGTATATGCAGAATCGGGTTTCGCCGTTGAACTACTGCTCAAGAAGTATGGCCGAAGGAAGATACTTCAGTTACTCAAGGGCCTTAGTGGAGTGGCTTCTCCAAAGACTTTTGAAGAGCTTTTTGCAAAGATTTATGGGTTCAGGCCAACATATGGCCAATTCAATGGGTTGTTAGATAAGGTTTAGGTCTTTCAGCTCACTTTCCAGTTGGGTCGAATCCTTAAATAATATCGTCTTAAAGCCCATTTCTTTTGGAGTCTCCAGAAGCTTTTCCCTGTCATCGATGAAAACGCACTCTTCGGCATTCAGGCCCGCTGCTTTCAGCGCAAGCTCGAAAATTTCCTTTTGGGGCTTGAAGAAGCCGCATCTGCAGGAGAGAATCACTGGATTGAATCCCTTATAGAGCTCTCTTTCTGAGTTTATCATTTCATACTCGTCCATCGCGTTCGATATGATTCCGACAATGAACTTTTTGGAAAGGCGCCTTGCGATTTCCAGAGTGTCTGCGTTTATTGGAAGCGCCTCCAGAAAGACCTCTTTCCATAGGCAAGGGTACTGGCAGTCAATGCCAAACTCTTTTTCAGCTTCTTTGGCAAAACCGCTTACCTGCATTTTCCCCGCCATCAGGTCTTTTTTGTGCCGGCTGTGCAAGTCCATGAACCTCTCATAGTGCAGGCCCAGCTTTTCGCAAAGCGCCTTGTAGAAGATTTCGATTTCCCCTTTCTGGAGAACTCCCCCAACATCGAAGAAGACGCCTTTTATCATAATCCTATTTATAACCCTCTATAGGTATGGGCATTAGGTACGAGACTGCTCCAGACATAGAAAAGACCGCAAGGTTTGTTGCGGAAAGAATCGGCATGAGCCACCTGGACTTCAAAAGAATCGGATTTCTGAGGTCATACGGCTCGACTTCGCGCGCGATTGCGCGCTGCTATGGCCTTTCCAAGGTTTGGCAGAAGGCCTTCAAGCTGAAGTCCCACTATGTTGTTGAGGTTGTGTCTGAGCGCTTTGACCGCTTAAGCGAGGAGGAGAAGATAAAGACTGTGATACACGAGCTTATGCATATCCCCAAGTGCTTTGGCGGCGGCTTTCGCCACCATGATTTTGTCTGCGAGGCAAATGTTGAGAAACTCTACCGGAAATATTTCAGTTAGCACTTGTTTTTCAGGCGATTGCAGGGTACACCTGGCCTCCAAACTCAAGTATGAGCCACAGTATTCCGCAGAGGAGGGCTATTATGTAAGTCACGATGTACCCGGCAAGGATGCGCGGAATTACATACTTCAGGCGGCTATGTTTTGATTTAAGGAGCTTTCTTACGTGCCTGTGCCCGGCAAGTTTCTTCTCGAAATCTTTTACGGGGGGAATAGATACTATAAAATCATAGAGGGGCTTTACAATGTAGCAGGGCAGGACGAGCCCGATTATGAGTGCCAGCACAAACTGGGTTCCAAAGTCCGGGACGAAGGGATTCGAGAAAGTAACCGCTATAAAGAATAGCGCGCTCTTCAATTTTACCAGCTCCAGCATAATCTATTTGCCTTTATTTGTTTTCTCTAGGGTTTATGCGGGGAATAGTTGTCTCGGTAAGTATATTATGAAAAGTATGCCTTTCTAAGTATTTGTCAGATTCCACAAATAAATTTATAGTACAAAATACAAGTTTAGTTTAGGGTGTTAAAAAGCAGTTGGGGAACTGCTTTTTGATTTTAGTGTCGAAATTGGGGAATTTCGTAAGTTCAATAAGTATATAGTGTCATAAAACTATATATTCTTTTCGGTAGAGGAATCTATATAGTTGAGTGGCTATTATATACAAGCTATAGGTAAGACAAAATGACCATACAAGATCTATTCGAATCCGCGTTTGCGGTGGACAATAAGGCACAGAAGAAAAGCGAAGAGAGAGCCGGGGCAATAACGAGCGACGAAAAGAAAATCTACAATAAGGAAAGCGTCAACATCAAGGACCTGGCAGCAGAGATGAAGAGCGAATTTGGAATCGAAAGCTACACACCGAAGATATATGTCGTTGGCTGTGGCGGCATGGGCTCAAATGTCATCAGCAGTTTGACCGAACTGGGAATCCTAGGGGCTCAAACCGTGGCATTGAACACAGATGCCGCTCACCTCGTCATGACAAAGGCGCACAAGAAAATCCTTATCGGGAAAGACCTTACAAAAGGGCTTGGCGCTGGAGGAGAGCCGAACGTTGGCGCAAAAGCAGCCGAGGAAAGCAAAAATGAAGTGAGGGAACTGCTCAAAGGGGCAAACCTCGTCTTCATAGTTACTGGCCTTGGCGGCGGTACAGGAAGCGGCTCCGCGCCAGTTGTAGCAAAAATTGCCAAAGAGCAGGGAGCAGTCGTCATCGCGACAGCGACACTTCCTTTCCAGATAGAAGGCGCAAGGATGGGGAAGGCAGAGGACGCGCTCTACAATCTCAGGCAGGCATCGGACACCGTAATCGTCATAGAGAACCAGCGGCTTTTGGAGTTTGCCGGAAACAGGCCTTTGAGGGAATCCTTCAAGCTGTGCGACCAGGTAATATCGCAGATGGTAAAGGGAGTTACCGAAACAATATCCCAGCCGTCTCTTGTTAACCTGGACTACGCAGATGTAAGGACCATCATGAGGTCTGGAGGCGTTTCCACTATTGGAATCGGCCTCGCAAACTCTTCAGACAAGGCAAAGGAAGCAGTAAAACAGGCACTAAGCCATCCATTGCTAAATGTCGACTATGCCGGAGCAACAGGCGCCCTGATACAAATCATCGGCGGCCCTGACTTGAAGCTGGAGGAAGTAAACGAAGTCGGACAGACGGTCACAAAGCACATGTCTCAGGAAGCGCAGACCATTTGGGGAGCAAGGATCCTGGATGAGATGGAAGGCAAAATCCAGGTAATCACCATAGTCACAGGTGTTAAGTCTCCATACATCCTTGGCCCAATGGAACAGAGAAAGCCCGGAGAAGTGCAGACCGAGTCATCCGCCAGCTTAGGCATAGAGGTTTTCAGATAATTTTCTTTTTTTGGTTTTACTTTTTTTGTTCTTTTTCAGCGTGAGCGCTCTCCTTGCTTGTGGTGTGGCTTTTTGCCGAATCGTATCTTATCTTTAGCGCAATCAGCACCAGAATCATGCTGCCTCTATCACAGCAAAGGTTAGAAGGGGATAAACTCCGTTTAGCGCGGCATATACGCCGTACAGGATAAGCCCAGTGAGTGAGATGCTCGTCCAGAGGAGAGAAATGTCCCTTGCAGACTTAGTTTTCCAGGTTTTTATCAGCTGAGGGGCTAATGCTATTGCAATGAGAAATCCGCCGAGGTAGCCGATAATTTCCAGACCATATATAACCTTGCATTGGTCTTTACGGTTAAGCTTCCAGAGGAAGCTAGAAGGGTATTTAGAAAGCTTAAGGGCGTATAATCTGCCAATAGTTGTTATGGCGCTGAACTTGAAAAAGCAACTCCGGAAGAACCCCTTCATTCTTGCCCCAATGGCGGGAGTTACCGATATCGCATTCAGGGAACTTTGCGAGGAGATGGGCGCCTCGTACACCTGCTCGGAGCTTATGCCAGTTGAGGGATTGGCGAGGGGGAAGGTGCCAAGATCTCTTTATGAAAGAAGGAACCTCAGGATAAACTGCATCCAGCTCTTTGGCTCGGTTTCGGAAAGCTTTTCAAAGGCAGTAGAAGCCATACGGGACGAAGCAGATATAATTGACATAAACTTTGGCTGCCCTGCTTATACACTGACAAGCAGGAACTGCGGCTCCGTGCTTCTAAAAGACCCGGGAAGTGTTGGCAAAATAGTGTCTGCTGCCGTCAAAATGTCTGGGGCTCCTGTGACTGCGAAGATTCGCCTTGGGTACAAGCAGAAGAACTACCTGGATATAGCAAGGGAAATCGAGCAGGCAGGAGCCGAAGCAATAACCCTGCATGCAAGGACTGCTGAGCAGAAGTATTCTGGGAGGGCGGACTGGCAGGCCATAAAGGCTCTTTATGAGCAGTCAGGCATTTTGATTATTGGAAATGGAGATATAAAGTCCGAAGAGGATATCGACAGGTATCTTGGAACTTACGCTGATGGGCTTATGGTTGGGCGGGCTGCGATGGGAAACCCGGCAATATTCAAGAGCTTTTGCCATTATTTTCGGACAGGGGAACTGCTTGAGAGGGAGGGAAAAGAATACCAAAAAAAATTATTTGCCAAATACCTGGATAAGCTGAAAGGCACAGAAATCCTTGGCGATCTTGTGCGGCTCCGGCTTCAGGCCACCTGGTTTTTCAGGGGTTTCAATGGATCAAAGGATCTTAGGGTAAAAATATTGTCTTCGGAGAGTTTATCTGAAGTTCTGGATCATGTGGAGAATTTTTAATCACCAGTAAAGCAATCCCACCGCCTCGAATTTTCTTAGCTCACTTGCATAATCTTTTTCCGCATCGATAATCGTGACTTTTGCGCCATTTTTTTCCATCTCATTCATCGCGTTTTCATATTTTTCGACCAAGGAACTTACCACTATGATTTCCTTTATTCTTTCGGTTTCCTTTTCTGTATCATGGCCATACTTTGCCTTTTCCGGATTTTTCTTGACTTCTGCTAAGATCTCCAAGACTTTTTTCCTCTCCGCTTCCTCTCTCATCAGGTTGAAAATCCTCTTTACAAGTTCTCTTCTTGCAAGCTCCTCAATCCCCTCAATCCCTCTGGATGAAGTCTGGTCATGAAAAATGCTGTCTTTTCTGTCCAAAAGCTGCAGGACTCTGTCCTTGGACTTATCAGGCCCTGCGACAATCAGGTAATTTGGATTCATGCGGCGCAGCTTTCCTGCAACCTCCTTATAAAACTCTTCTTCCCTCCCTCCTGAACGGATTTCATCTATTGCATTTGCGTGCCTTCCCGATATTGCCCCAAAAACCGCAATTTTTTTGTCTACCACGCAGGCGGTAATCTCCCGCTTTTCCTTTCCCGGTATTTTTTCAAGCTCTCCGATGACTTTTAGCTTTTCGTTAAGCTCTATATCTATAGAGTGGTGCTTGTTTCTTTCTTCTCCTTCAGTGATTGTCCCTGTAGCCCGGAGCTTTGTTTCCTCCCAGCGAAGTTTTTCCACCAATATTCCCAGGTAGCATGGCTTCTTGCTGCCCTTTAGGACCTCCCCGCCTTTGCATACCGTTTTGGTTCTCATTGTCTTGGTCCAGACAACCCTTTTTTCAAGCACGGTGTAGAGGTACCACAAGTCATTAAGCGTTTCAGGCACAAGCGACACGCCCTCTTTATCTTTTTCGATGATTCTCATAATATTGCACTGGACTTATTGAGAAGTAGCGGATTGTTGACCTGAATCTTGTGCAAGTCATTCTTTATATATTGGAGGATGCGTTTATGGTTATGGTGTTTAGTAGGGATCAGATGTTTGCATCTGATTTTCTGAGTATTTTGGCAGGTCTTTTTCATGTTAGCTGCAGATTAATTGGTGTTGGGTACCATGCCTAGGGCTATTGTTTTGAAGGCGGACTGGACCGAAATTGGGCTTCGCTGTGTCGGGCAGGCGATGGATGCTTTGAGAAAGCTTAAGCAGGTAAAGACCCTCGATACCGGTTTCAATCCTCATACAGATGCGGATTTGGTGTCACATGGGGTTATTCTGAACACCCTACAGACCTCTGGAATTTCCAGTGACCTGATTTCTGAGGAGGCAGACGGGGCCATTAGGATAAACGGCGGAGGTCCTGACAAGGTTTTTACTGATCCGCTTGACGGCACGATTAATTTCATGAGAGGGGACCTTTCTTTTTGCGCGGTTGGACTGTTTGTAGCTAGTGGCGGAGTGCCGCGCTATTCCTTTGTAGGCGACCTTGCGACAGGCGACATTTACCATTGCGACGAGAAATATGCGTATGTGAATGGGGAGAAAATGGCGCTTCCTGAGATGATTGAGGGCAGGTATGTTGTTGCAGGGTGGGCTGCAGGCGGTCCCCGCCTTGAGGCCTTTCTTGACAAAATGCGAAACCTGCCCACGAAGTATAGGATGTTCAATTATGGGCAGATGCTTCAGTCTGCAAAGATTTCTTTAGGGCAGTATGATGCCTGCTTTGAGATACTGCCTTCCCGGCTTTCCGAGTTTGCCGGTGCAATTATCGCCCAAAGGGCGGGAGCAAAGCTTTCGACTCTTGAAGGAAAGCCGATTGTCTGGGAGGAAGGCATTAAACAGACAATGCTTGTTTCGAGAAGCGCATCTCTTCACGAGGAGTTGCTGGAGATATTCAATTCCCCGGCAGGCAATGTGCCGGTAGGGTTTTCAAAAAGGCATTTATAGGAATAGACTTTTCCAAGCACTTTGATTTGAGTGCTGCGCATCTTCTGGCAGTTTCGGTTTCTGTTACAGGCGTGCCTCCAAGGAATCCTCCCTCTCCGTTGTACTCAATCACCCACAGAAGGGTATCGTCGAACAGCCAGAAGTCGCCAGGGCTGATTCCCGCAATCCGGGAGATTTTTTGGTACTCTTCCTGGCTTAGAAAATGTATTTCCTCGCGCCGCTTGGAGGATAGCTGCCAGATGGCAATTTCATACCTCAGGTATTCGGAAAGCGGTAAGGAGAATAGCCGCACCCTCTGGACTTTTACGCCCTTTTGCTTTGCAGCGTCCAGCAAGCCAAGCCATTTTTCATCTTCGGAATCTTCCTGGGGCTTTCCTGCCCTCCAGGATTCTATCGAGGGCTTTTCTTCAGGTATGCTATAGGCGGGGAGCTTTTCGAGCCGGAAGATGGACTTTCTGGCAGAATTCCAGAGTTCCTCGAAGCTTGCTTTTTCAGCCATAATTGGTGGGTTTAAAGTTAATAGTTAGGCCCCGTAGCTTGCTGCGGTTGGGTATTTCATACTTAGTCTATTCTCTTTTCCATAAAGATTTTGTGCTTCTTGCTGCCGACCTCCTTGTAGCCCAACGTCCTGTAAAAATCAATTGCTGGGTTGTTGTCCCAGACTTCAAGGCATATCTTTTCGTAGCCGAGCGTTTCAAGGTAGGACATTATCTGCTTTCCAAGGCCCTTCTTCTGGTACATTGGGCTTATCAGAATCTCAACCACTTCCAGGTCGCTTCCATTTTCTGAAAGCTGAAGCGTTCCAATGGGCGTTTCTTCTTCAAGCAGAATCTGAAGGCTCTTCAGTCGTTCTCTGAATCCTTTGTCAAACACTTTTTTGTCAATCTTGTGGTATTTTGAGATGTAGGGAAATAGTGTCTCCTTGGTCAGAGTACGTATGAAATCATAATCTGAGGTCTTGGCAGGTCTCGTTTTGGGTAGACGGGGCACCATAACTTTCTTGGAGAGCTATAATTAAACTGCGGACCCGAGCGGATTTGAACCGCCGACCTTTTGCTTGCTCCAAAAACCCTCCAAAAGCTTATTCGCGAAGCGGAATCTGCTTTCTTTTGGTCCTGAAGCTTTTCTTTTGCAAAGAAAAGCTTCATAGGAGGCAAACGCTCTATCCAACCTGAGCTACGGGTCCATAAGAAGGGTCTCTTTAAAAAAAGAAAAGCCGAACGCTGCGTAAAATGAGCTATTTTTGGCGAATTTGCCTTTTTGCGGCTAATTTACCCATATTTGCCTATTTTTACCTCTTCTTAGCTACACTTATGGAGGACTACCTTTCGGTTTGGGCATATAGCTTGGGCGCAGGGGAGATTTATGCAGAGTATGGCCTTGCCATCCTGGCATTTCTCTTTACCTGGCTGTTTCTGAAGTTTTTTGAGCTGGTTATCGTCAGGCGGCTCAAGGGGCTTTCTAAGAGGACACGAACAGACATTGATGATTTTGCAGTCAGCATCCTTGAATCTCTTGGCTGGCCGTTTTACTTGATGCTTTCCCTTTACGTTGCATTTCAATTTGTGGCTCTTCCGGAGATTGCCGACACTATTTTTGGCTATCTGGTTGCTCTGGTTGTAATCTACTACGCTGTCCAGAGCGTGAGCAAGGTAATTGACTACAGCTTGCAGAAATATGTCCGGCGGGAGATGGCAGAGGACAAGGACTTTGACTCCTCGATTGCGGACCTTTTTGGGCGGATTATTAAAGTCTTTATCTGGATAATCGCTGTTTTGTTGTTTCTTCAAAACAGGGGCTATGAGGTTTCGGCAGTACTTGCCGGTCTTGGAATCGGCGGAATTGCGATTGCCTTTGCCATGCAGAACATCTTGGCGGACATATTTGCCTTCTTTACGATATCTTTTGACAAGCCCTTCCGTGTTGGTGACCATATAGCGATTGGAAATGACATGGGCATTGTGAAAAGGATTGGGCTAAAATCGACAAGGATAGAAACTCTCCAGGGTGATGAGCTTATCGTCTCGAACAGGGACCTTACAAATAGCCGTGTGAGAAATTACAAGAAGATGGAAAGCCGAAGGGTGATATTCGACCTTTCGGTTGCCTACAAGACCTCAGAAAAACAGCTCGCTGATTTTCCAAAGATTCTTGAGGCGC
This sequence comes from Candidatus Aenigmatarchaeota archaeon, assembly GCA_016932615.1. Taxonomy (NCBI): domain Archaea; kingdom Nanobdellati; phylum Candidatus Aenigmatarchaeota; species Candidatus Aenigmatarchaeota archaeon. The sequence goes on along the minus strand of JAFGCN010000022.1, from coordinate 3,172 downwards.
TTATGGAGAAGATGAAGCTTGTGGAGTTCGAGAGGGCTTACCTGAAGGCAATAAAGGGCGTTTCTGCCACCTTTGAAGTCTCTTACCTCATAAAGTCCCCGAAATTCAAGGACTTTACGGCGGTTCAGCACGAGATTAACCTTTCAATCAAAAGGGAACTCGACAAGAGGAAAATTGGGCTTGCCTGATTTTGGCCAGGTTTTTTTCGTTCCTCTTTTTGAGCTTAAGCTTATTTTTGAGCGCTAAGCCATCTGCAGATTATGTTTGAGAGCTCTTTTTCTTTTCCCCGAAAGCCGTGGTCAGCGTTTCTTATGATATTGAGCGTGTGTTTTTTTGGGTTTCCTGATTTTTCAAGCAGAATGCCGGCGCACAGAGTTGCGTTTCCGTAGCAGTACTCGTCCTTTTCTCCGTATACAATAAGCATTGGCTTTTTTATCGCCCCAAATTCCACAAACAGTTGTTTCTTGGAGAGTTTTAGCCCACTCATCTGCTCATAGAAGGGGAATGTGTTGTAATTTCCGTCTGGGTTGATCGTGTCAAAGATTGAATTGTAGGACATGGGAATCTCGCTCAGGCCCGTGCCAATCAACCTTTCTCCTCTGCCTTCCCCGATTTTCTTTTTGCATTTTTCGAGAAGCGCGCAGAATTTTTTTCTTCCTAGCTGTGAATAGTAGATTCCCGTATCATCACCTCCGCTCAGGAGAATGTAGCCCTTCACTTTGTTTTTTGGCCGATGCAGGTTGTAGACTACAATTTTGTTTGCCCCTGTTGAGAGCCCAATCAGATAAATTTCCGTGTAGCCCCGTCCGATGAGTTTTTTTATTGCCCCCTCAATATCTTTTATGCAATCATCTATCAGCTCGTAAGCGGTGCCTGATTTTATTTCTTTCATTTCAGGATTTCCTTTGACAGTGTTTTTATGGAGGTACTGGGCGCCCCGGTTGTTGAAGGGAAAGAAAGCAATGTTTATTTTAGCAAGTTCTTCAGCAAGAATATTCATTCTTGCTACCGAGTAAAAAACTGAGGAACTGCCGTTTCCGTGAAGATATATTGCTGCCTTTTTGGTTTTCCTCTTTGGCTCATACAAAAGCCCTGGGAGGATGACTCCGTCAGAACATCGGAATTCGGTTAGGTTTAGGGTGTATTTTTGGCTTTTCATAAACTTATTCAGGTATGCCCTTAGTAGAGGAAAAGCTCCGGCTGCAGGCGCGGGTTGAATTCTCCGGCAATATTTTTAAGCATCATCTCTTTTGCCTCCTTTTCATTTTGAGTCTGGCCCAAAACCCACATAAGTTTTGCATATGCCGCTTCTGTTGTCATATCCATGAGATAGACTACTCCACGTTCAGACAGGCGCCTGAGGTTAGAGTAAACGTAAGCGTTTACGCTCCCGTATATGGTCTGGGTGGTCATTCCGACGATTATTTTTGATTCAAGCGCCCTTTCGATTGAAGGAAGCAGACTTCCCCTTTTCTCCATTGCCACGTGGCCCAGGCCGGTTCCCTCGATGATAATCCCTTTGTACTTCCGGTCTATGTACCAGTCGATAATTGCAGGGTCAAGCCCGGGGTAGAATTTGATGATTGCCACCTTTTCTTCCAGTTTGTCTGCAAGGTAGGGCTCTCCTTCAGCCATGCTTTTCTTTTTGTAATTTCCCACGAATTCAACTTTTCCGTCAGGCCAGGCCTTTGCAATAGGAAGGGTATTTATCGGCCTGAACGTGTTTCTCTGGGATGAATGCATCTTTCGGACCTTGTTTCCCCGGTTTATGAGGCAGAAATCGTCGCTTATTGTGCCGTGGCCGACGGTGACCACTTCTGCGATGTCGGTAGTTGCTGCAACTGCTGAGCATATAAGGTTCATTGCGGAGTCAGTTGAGCCCCGGTCTGAGCTTTTTTGGGCATAGGTCAGAATTACTGGCTTATTGAGGTTTCTTAGCATAAATGAGAGGGCTGATGAGGTAAACGAGAGTGTGTCCGTTCCGTGAGTGACGATTGCGCCGGCGATTTCCTTCTGGCGTATTTCTTCGAAAACGGACCGGGCAATGGTTCTCCAGTCGCTGGGGGACAGGTTTTCGCTCATTTCGTCAAAGATTTTTCCTGTCCGGATGTTTGCAAAGTTTGAGATTTCCGGGACTGACCTTACAAGGTCATCGGCAGAGTATGTGGCGGATATTGCGCCGGTAGAATAGTCAATTGAGGAGGCAATAGTCCCTCCTGCCGAAAGAATGGAGACGAGGGGCTTATTTTTGTCAAACTCCTGCTTGAATCCGACGGGTTTGTGTCTTACCGTTTCGACTTCCCCGGTTTTAGTGACTTTTGTGCCCTTGTCCAGCTCAAGGCCCACGTTGTAGCCGCTTTTAAGCTTCAGCGTTATGGCTGGGCCTTGCCCAGGCAGTACCTGGCCTTCCCATTTCTGGCCATTTTTCTCGATTATGACTAAATCCCCTTCTTTTGGCCTTTCCATTAGTAAATATAAATAGTTGGTTTAATTATGAAGTTCAAGGGTGTTGAATTGCCAGTGAATTCTGTAATAGTGATAGCGCTTGCGATCTTTGTCCTCCTTATGATGGCGGCCTTCTTTTCAGGCGCCGGAAAGAATATAGACAAGACGCAGCTTCAGACTGCATCCAGTGAGGCCTGTTCCATACTAAGCACAGTTTATAACTGCGATTCCAGCAAGGTAGGAGATGCTACGGCAAGAGTTGGAAACCAGCAGGTGTCTCTTAGGGATATATGCAACCAGATGGGGATAAGCCCGCTTGATAATAACGCTTGCGTTAAGGTTTGTGCGGTTTGCCAGAGCAGCAGCAGTTTTGACTGCACAATCCGGGGCACGGGCACTTCTGCTACATGCACCTGCTTTGATTCAACAAAGAGTTGTACGGTCACTGCTGAAGGCACTTGTTCCTGCTCTTAGTAGCAGGATTTTGTTTTTGTAATTGATTTTTCACCTCTTTAGCAATGGCCATCCATCTGCACTTTCGATACGGGCTTGCATGCCTTATGGTAAACAAGAATGAAATAAAAATCTCAAAAAAAGAAAACGATTTACTTTCTTTTAACTGCTTTTTTAACAACTTTCTTAACTGTTTTTTTTGCTGCGGAAGTTTTCTTAGCAACCTTTGACCTGACTGCCGCCACTTTCTTTGCCACGGGCTTCTTTTTTACTG